>JADFZT010000075.1 GCA_015232395.1 Magnetococcales bacterium
GGAATCCCTGGTACGTTGGCAGCGGGCTGATGGCAAAATGATTTCCCCGGCGGACTTTATTCCCCTGGCGGAGGAGATGAAGATCATGATAAAACCGATGGTGATCAAGAGTGAGGCATACTTGGTCACCTTGAAGGCCACGATCTGGGCGGTCACCGTGGTACCGATGTCCGCACCAAGGATCACGCCGATCGCCTGGGAGAGGGACATCAAGTCCGCCGTCACGAAGCCCACCAACATCACGGTGGTCACCGATGAGGACTGGATGATCGCAGTCACCACCAAGCCGGTGATCAATCCCATGACCCGGTTGGTGGTGAGCTTGCCCAGAATATCCTTCATTTTTTCGCCAGCGACCATTTTCAGGGCGTCGCCCATCTTCTCCATACCGTAGAGGAAGATGGCCAAGCCGCCGAAGAGTTTCATGGTGATGGTGAAAAAGTTCAAATCCTTGGCTTGCTGAGCAGCCTCGGCGGTCCAAGGCATGGAGACCGCAACTGCCGTCAGGGTGAACAGGGCGATGAGCACTAGACGTCTCATCCAATCCTTTTGCGTGATATTCATTCTGCACTCCTCATTATCTTGTGAATCAGGTAACCAGTGGTCTCTTCGCAACCACTGCAACTAAGCTCTATCCTTGACCACCAAAACCGGTGCTGAAGCCAACTGCACCACCCTTTCCGCCGTGGAGCCCATCCAGCCCGCTACGGGTTCCATCCAGTTACTGGAAATCCCTCCCAGGCCGCTGCACCCCATGACGATCAGATTGGCGGCTTTTTTCGCGGCTACATCCAGGATGCAGCGGGTGGGCTCCCCCCGGGCAAAGGTGGTTTTCAACTTGATGCCAGCCCGTTGTGCCCGATGGTTGAGGCCTTGCTCCCGAATGGTTTCCGCCATCCGGTCAGCGGCTTCATCCCGCAGCCGATGAAATCTTTTACGGGCCTTTTTGGCGTCATATCCAGCATCCAATACCCCTGCCGGGTCATGGATCACATGGAGCAGGAGAACGGTGGTTCCCATGGCAGCGGCCGAATCAATGGCCTGCCGGGCGGCTTCCAGGCTGTCAGAGGAAAAATCGATGGGGACCAGGATGGTATCATCCCCCTCCCAACCCTTTTTTCCAGGAGAGCCCCAGGGACCGGTTCCCGAAGGATCGGACCCACTGCCGTCATGGGGGTTTCCAGCATAAGGACACCCGCCTCCCGAGGGTCCGTCTCTCAATAGGAACATGGGTCTCTCCCTGGAAATGGCCTGAAAAAACCGGATCATCCGTCATTGCTGGGAGCGCCGGAAAAAAGAACCACCCGCTGGGAAGAGCGAATCCGGGGCAACAGTGGCTCGCTGTACCAGGCCTTTTTGTCAGCAGCAGCCACGGCCTTGGCTGCTGGCACCCGCAGCCACCAGGCCCCTACCAGGGTGATGAGACCCAACAAGATCAAGCCACTCTCCCCTTCCACCTGGTTGACCCCGACGGCCAGTGACCAAAAGCCCAGGGTGGCTATACCGGTAAACAGGGCTTTTCCCGCACCATTCAGGTTTTGTTGCCAATCGGCACTCACCTGAGCGAAGCGACTGGGTGGCGTCGCGTTTTGTTCAGTTGCGGTTTGTGTGTACATAACAATCTCTCCTTTAAAGCTGGTTTCAATGGGGCTGGGTGCGGATATCTTATGAAGATCATGTAAAGATTTGTTCCGCTGCCCGCCTCTTGATTTCTTGCCTATCTACATTACAGATTGCATGCCAACCAGTTGTTTTTAATAATTTTTTAATCTTTTCAACGGGTTTGAAAGGAAAGCCTGTCTGTGATGTTGATGTGGAGGGGGTGTAACGTTTTGAAACATTTATCGACTTTTGCAAAGATCCTGAAATGGTTTCTTGAAAAAAAAGACCGTTTATTCAGCAAGATGGGGTAAGATGTCGATCACTGTTCATTTTTTAAAAACGAACACCCCTTTAAAGCTCTGGAAAGACTTTTATGAACTTCACATCCCAAATGCCTTGAGATGAGCTATCCAACAGCTGTGGGGAAGGCTTGGACAGAGAGGGCTGTTTTATAAAGTTCACTCTATTTTTCAAAATGCTGGAGAAACATCTCGATGGAATGGTCGAAATCGAAGTCCAAAAGCAAATCCGACGGCCCCCTCATTTTATTGATCGAAGACGAGCAGGATGTGGTCTCCGCCATGGCCTTCAAGCTCAATCTGGAAGGGTATCAGACCCGTTTTGCCATGAACGGTGAGGATGGTCTGAAGGAAGCGCTTCGAGAACCAATCCCCAACCTGGTGTTGCTGGATGTGATGTTGCCGGGGATATCGGGGCTGGATGTCTGTCTACAGCTGCGTCAGGATCCCCGAACGGAAATGACCCCAGTGATCATGGTGACCGCCAAGGGAGCCGAAATCGACCGGGTTTTGGGGCTTGAAGTGGGGGCGGACGACTATCTGGTCAAGCCCTTCAGCGTCCGGGAGTTGATGTTGCGTATCCAGGTCGCTTTGAAGCGCTCCACTCCCAGGGAAGCACCCAAGGAAGCCCCTTTAAAAATTGAATTTGGCAAGCTCACAGTGGAGATGGATTCCCATAGGGTGTTTGTCGACCAAACTGAAATTCAGCTGACCGCCACAGAGTTCAAGCTCCTCACCCTCTTCGTTGAATCCCCCCGGCGGGTCTATTCCCGGGATTTTTTATTGGATGTGGTCTGGGGATTACGTTCCATTGTGCAGACCCGCACAGTGGACTCTCACATCGCCCAGCTCAGACGCAAATTAGGCGTGGCTGCCGACTGCATCGAAACCATCCGAGGCGTCGGTTACCGATTTAACCCATCCGTCGAAAAAACCAATATCTGACAGCGCATCATGAAAGAGGATTCCCCATGAAAATCGGCATTCGGGGCAAACTGTTTTTAATCTCTCTGCTACTGGATGCTGCCCTCCTGTTTCAAGTAGGCTTCACCCTCGAATCCACCTTTCGGACACGCCTCGAAAAGAGCATTGAAACTCGGCTGATGGAGACCACCCGCCTCCTCCAGGTATTTTTGGAAGCGGATATCCGCCGGGTCACCATATCGGAAATCGACAAACTCTCGGATGTCATCGGCGAGACCGCCCACGAACGCATCACCATTATCGACAAGTACGGTCGGGTGTTGGGGGATTCCCGTCTCTCCACCAGCGAAGTCCAATCTGTGGAAAACCATCTGGACCGCCCTGAGGTTCAAGCGGCTTTCAAGGAGAACAAAGGACTTTCCCGACGCTATTCCAACACCCTGAACGTGGAGATGCTCTACGCCTCCCGCATGATCACCATCAGCGGTGAACCCGTGGTACTACGAATTGCCAAATCTTTGGCTGAAATCGAACGGGCCATCGCTGACCAGCGGCGGATTTTGATCATCGCCCTCTTTCTCTCCTTCCTCCTGGCGGCCCTCTTTACGGCGCTGGCCATGGAATATATCACCCGTAATTTCCGTAAACTGGTGGATCGTGCCGCCACCATGACCCAAGGGTTGAGCGGTCAACTCATCCCCATTCAAACCGGTGATGAAATCGGAGGGCTGGCTCAATCGTTCAATGATCTGGCCGAAAAACTGGAAACCACGGTGATGGAGTTGGCCAACGACCGGAGCCGGATGGGGGCGGTGCTGGAGGGGATGAGCGAAGGGGTGCTGGCTCTGGATCGGGATCAACGCATCTCCCTGGTCAATCACACTGCCGCAGAGATGCTCGACATCACCTCCGACACCATTGGCAAGCCCCTGAAAGAAGCCGTCCCCGTGACGGAACTGGCCAAGCTGGTCGAAGAAAACACCCCGGACCAAAACTGTTCTACGGAGTTCGACATTCTGACCCCCTCCCGCCGCTGTCTGCAAATCATCGGCACCTACACCCAAGCCAACGGCGGCTGCGTGCTGGTTTTGCGGGATGTTACTGAAGTGCGTCTGGTGGAGCGGACCCAGCGGGATTTTGTCGCCAACGTCTCCCACGAACTGCGCACGCCGGTGCATATCATCCTGATCAATGCCGAGCTTCTCCAAGACCTCCACTCCGAAAAAAATCCCGCCGAAACAGAGCTGCTGGAAGCTTTGGAGCGCAATGCCCGACGACTTTCCCGCATCATCGAACACCTGCTCTATCTTTCCCGCATCGAAGCAGACCAACAATCCCTGGCCGTCAAGCGCATTTCATTGCTGGCCGCAGTCCATCACACCCTCTCCCTGCTTAAAAAGGTTGCCAACGAAAAAGGCATCACCATCGGTTGCACCGTGGAGTCGGAGCTGGAGCTGCATACCGACTTTGAAGCCCTCTCCGAGGTGGTGCTGTTCAATCTTTTGGACAATGCCATCAAATATTCCCCCCAAGGATCCCGGATCACCATTCGCACGCGCAAGGTGGGTCGAGAGAGCCGCCTGGAGGTGGAAGACAATGGTCCGGGTATTCCACCGGAACACCAACATAAAATATTCGACCGCTTTTTCCGGGTGGATGTGAGCCGCTCCCGGACACTCGGCGGGGCGGGGCTGGGGCTGGCCATCGTCAAGCAGGTGGTCGAACGCATGGGAGGCCGCATCGGGATGGAGCCGATCCTCCCCCACGGCTGCCTCTTCTGGGCTACGCTACCGGGATTGCGCAAAGGGGATGGGGAGTGAGGAAACTACTGATGATCCATCAGGATCCTTCAGACACTTGCCCCCCCTGACACACCCTTCCCTGATACGCTCCTCCAATTATCCTAAATCCGGCAGTTGGGCGTGTGTGGCTGGTGCAGGATATTGGTTCACATAGTGAATTGGGAGAAATCGCCGTCACCTGATTGGTCACAAGATTTTCTCCCGATTTGCTTGGTGGATCAAGAAGCTGGGGCATGTGCGTACGCCCAACTACCGGATTTAGGATTATCTCAGCCGATGCCATGCAGACCTTTGGGGGGGAATCCATTCCACCATGAACAACCTCACGCAACGAATCACCCCTCTCCTTGGTTCACTATCCCGGCATGCCCCGATCATGGCGACAAATTTGACCAAACCGTTAAACTGAGTTACGATTTTGTCGTTTTTCCTCTCAGCCATCCCCTTCGTTTATCCTGACACCGAACTGTCCCACTTTTCAGCTTCCTCCTTGCAAACCCGTTCAAGCCCCTCATCCTTCGCACGCCATCCATACTTATTCCCCTTTGAAAAGCACTTTTCACACACTTTTGACGCAGTCTTCATACCCTCTCCATAAACAGACCTGCCACCTCATCTTCTCTGCATAATCGATCTCTATACTGCCTCCCAGACAAATAAGTTCAACCCAACCAAGGGAGATTACGTATGGCTTTCGACAAGCGTTTCTGGACACTGGGGGAGGGTATTGGGAGACGTCTCCTGTTGCTCACTCTGGTAATGGGAGCCCTGGCCTTTCCTTTCACCGAAGCAATAGCGGGATCGGCGGGCGGCAAGGAGATGGCCTGGGGTAGCATGGCCATGACCCTCCTGGGCGGTCTGGCTCTGTTTCTCTATGGAATGGAACAGATGGCGGACGCCCTGAAGGCGGTCGCCGGTGACCGGATGAAGGCCATCCTGGCGAAGCTCACCACCAACCGCATTGCGGGGGCAACGACCGGTGCATTCGTGACCGCCATCATCCAATCCTCGTCGGTGACGACGGTATTGGTGGTCGGCTTCATCACGGCGGGACTGATGTCCATGTCCCAAGCCCTGGGGGTGATCTTCGGCGCCAACATTGGCACCACCATTACCGCTCAAATCGTGGCCTTCAAGGTAACGAAGCTGGCGCTTTTGATGGTGGCGGTTGGTTTTGCCATGAGCTTTGCCAGCAAGGAAGGCAATACCAAACAATATGGTTTCATGATCATGGGGCTTGGTCTTGTCTTCTTCGGTATGAACGTCATGAGCGGTGCCATGAAGCCTCTGCGTTCCTACCAACCCTTCCTGGACCTGATGGTCTCCATGGAAAGTCCCATGGTAGGGATATTGATCGCTGCGGCGTTTACGGGTTTGATACAGTCATCATCGGCCACGACGGGCATCGTCATCGTCATGGCGAGCCAAGGCTTTATCACCCTCCCTGCCGGTATCGCCCTGGCCTTCGGTGCCAACATCGGTACCTGTGTCACCGCCCTCTTGGCCTCCATCGGCAAACCCCGAGAGGCCGTCCGAGCGGCGTTGGGGCATATTTTATTCAACACCTTCGGGGTCATAATCTGGATCGGTTTAATTGATCCATTGGCAAACTTCGTCACCATGATGTCCCCGGTGGCGGATCCAAGCCTCCAGGGCATGGAAAAGCTGGCCGCCGAAGTGCCCCGTCAGATCGCGAATGCCCACACCGTGTTCAACGTGGCCAATACTATTCTCTTCCTCCCCTTCACCAACCAGTTTGCCGCCATCATCAACAAGCTGTTGCCGGACCGCCCGATGACCAAAGCCGAGGTGATGGGTGTCGAGACCAAACCCGTCTATATCCAGGAAGTGCTTCTGGCTACCCCCTCCCTGGCTCTGGACGCCGTACGTCGTGAGATCAAAAGCCTGGGGATGCGGGTGACTCTGATGTTGAACGACATCATGCCGGTGCTGCTCCATGGCGACCTGGAAAGTTTGAAGAGCATTGAAAAACGCGACCAGGAAGTGGACCAGATTCATGCGGGCATCATCCACTATCTGGGGCGCATCAGCCGCCGTCAGCTCTCCCGTGAGCAGACCCAGGAGATGATGACCCTGGTAACGGTGGTGGACAATCTCGAAGGGGTCGGCGATCTCATCGAAACCAACATGGTACGTCTGGGTGAGCAGCGCCTGAAAAAGGGGGTTGAGGTGAGTGAAGTCACCGAGGCCAACATCATGGAGTTCCACAAGGTGGTCTCCCGGGCTCTCGACTATGCCATTCGTACGGTGACCGAGGAAGATATCGAGGCCATCAACAAGATCAAGGAGATGGACGAAGAGGTTGAAAAAATCATGGAAGAGGCCGCCGGACATCACATCCAGCGCCTCTCCGCCGAAGCCCCCGGACGTGTGGAAGCCTTTGCCGTGGAGATGGACGTGATGGACAAATTGCGCCGCGTTTTCTCTTATGCCAAGAACATTTCCCGACAGTCCGAAGGATTCATGCAAGCCAGTGAGCAGCCTTTCTATTCGAAGGCCGCACGCTAGAAAAAACCTCAAGATCACCTTTCAACACCCCAGGGGCGGATGCTTCGGCATCCGCCCCAAACCCAGCCGAAAGGTCAAGACCATGGAGCAGCAAGGCCATATCGAAAAAACCGAATCCACCCCCCCGCTGGCACCCGTGACCCCCTTGCCCCAACCAGGCCGCCTCATCCCATATCTGATCTATTTTCAACTGGCCTGTCTCTACAGCTTTCGCAAAATCATGAAAAAAGCCCCTGGTATCTGGTGGTTTGCAGCGTTGATCTGGGGTGGCAGCTCCTACGCCATTTTGGTCAGCTATATTCCCACCGGCGACCCCGAACAGCTCAACACCATCTGGATGCTCTGCTCCCTGATGTGGCTTCAGTTCGGCCTCGCCTCGACCCTTTACATGTTTGCCAAAAAAAACCTGTCGGAGGCGGCCAATCGGCTGTTTGTCACGCTGCTTCCACCCCTGACGCTCCATTTCGTCATTTTTTCACTGGTCTTATGATCTCCCGGTCTACCAGCACCGACGCCAGACCCCATCGGCCTGCCCACATCGAAACCAGGCCCTACCGGAATAAGGAGTCATTGCCCCATGACCCCGGCCATGTCCAGAGGTGAAACCAAAGGGCCAGGGCTCATTTCAAGCCTGGTCACATCCACCTCGGTCTGGCTGGTGGCCTTCACGGGACTCACCCTCTCCGTGGCCACCTTTTTGATCATCCAGCACCAGATGGCCCTGCACAAACGGCTCGATTTTGATTGGGCCGTCCAAAACCGCTACCGGGCGCTGCAAAAGGAGATCGACAAAAACCTGATGGCGGTGACAGAGCTGCGCCACTTGCTGGCCGGTTTTGAAAAGGTCACCCGAAAAAATTTCCAGACTTCGGCCCAGGCCATTTTGTCCACCTATTCCGAAGTGGAAGCCCTGGCGTGGATTCCTAAGGTTTCTCTTAAGGCGCGGTCGGGTTTTATCGCTGACGCTCGCAGCCATGATCCGAACTATCGAATCCATACCAATGAAGAGGCGGAGCCAACCCGTTACAGCCAACCCATTCATTATCCTATTTTGTTTGTGGAGCCCGCACTGGAAAACCCGGAGTTGCCGGGGCTTGATCTCATCACCACACCCCTCTGGAGAGCCCCCCTGGAGCGGGCCAGGGCGTCTGGAGAGATGAGCGTGGGAGAGTGGTTTTTACCCCATGCCTGGCCTGATTCGAAGGCCCGAATCGGGGCTTTTTTAGCGTTATACCGACCTGAAATATCGGTCGCAGCCTTGGGGCAATCCCTGGAAAATCTCCAGGGGTTTGTTGCAGGCATCATGCGCATCGATGCCCTGGTAGAGGCTTCCATCGGCCATCTGGAGCCTCGGGGAATCGATATCTGGCTCCATGCCCAATCCAGACTTGAGGCACGGGAAGTGCTTTTCACCTACCAGAGCCGACTGGCCACCCCGGAGGATCCCATTGCTGCCAACCCGCCCCCCCATACCCCCCGCATGCGCATGACCGATCAACTACAGGTAGGGGATCGCAGCTGGCGGTTTACCGGTGAGGAAACACCCCGGTTTCGCAGTGCCCAGGCCTTTCACGAAGGCCCCTGGCTGGTGCTGCTGGAGGGCTGTTTATTTACCTTGCTGCTCTCCCTCTATCTCTACCGTCTCAAGCGGGACATGCGCATCCGCCTTGAGATGGAAAATGCCCTACAGGAGAGCAACGAACGCCTGGGAACACTCCTGGCCCACTCTCCGGATATTATTCTCACCCTGGATCAGAGCGGCACGATTCTTTTCATCAATCGGGCCTGCCCGGGATTGGGCTTGGAAAAAGTCGATGGGGTCTCTTTTCTGGACGCCTTGGCTGTCAACTGCCGACGCCGCTATGAAAAAGCCCTCACCCGGGTGTTCGAACACAACCAGGTAGGCTATGTGCTCTGCTCCCATCCCGATTATTCCTGGTGGGATGCCCGGGTGGCGCCGGTGCAGCGGGATGGGAAAGTGACCACCGCCATGGTCATCCTGCGGGATGTCACGGAAAATCAGATCCTCCAGGCCCAGGCGATCCGTAGCGCCCGCCTGGCCTCCCTGGGGGTGCTGGCGGCCAGTGTCGCCCATGAAATCAACAATCCCAACTCCGCCATTCGCTTCAACGCCTCCATTCTTCAGCGGGCCTTAGGGGATATATTGCCGGTGATCGAACGCCACCACGATGAAAATCCGGGATTTGCCGTCGGGGGCATGCCGGTGGAGGAGGCTCTGACCACCCTGCCCAAGCTGCTCCAGGGGGTTTCCAGCAGCTCCAACCGCATCAAAAAAATTGTCGCCAATCTCAAACACATGGCCCAGCAGGACCGGGGTGGGAACGATGATCAGGTTTCCATTCCCGACGCCCTCCATGCAGCGGTGTCGATTCTGCAAAACAAGATCAAAAAACACACCGATCATTTTCAGCTCGCTCCCAAGAAGGAGCTACCCCCGGTACGGGGCAACATTCAACAACTGGAACAGGTTTTCATCAACATCATTCTGAATGCCCTACAGTCCCTCCCGGACCGAGGAAAGGGAGTGGCTGTGGCAGCCGAACTGGAAGAGTCGGGGGAATATCTGAGCATCAAAATCCAGGATCAGGGCTGCGGCATTCCCAAAGAGAGGTTGAGCATGATTACCGAACCCTTTTTTACCACCAAGGAGGAGAGCGGCGGCACCGGCCTGGGGCTCTCCCTTTCAGACCGGATCATACGCAATCATGGCGGCAGGCTCTCCTATGAATCCAGCCCTGGAGAGGGCACCCTGGCAGCGATCCGTCTGCCGGTCATTCCATCCACCCTGGATGGATTGCAGACATGAGCCACCCCAAGCGCACCACCCCACCCGTCATCCTGGTGGATGATGATGAAGAGGTTCTCTTCAGCTCCAGCGTCCTGTTGAAGACCTTTGGCGTCACCTCTGTCGTGACCATGGCCGATGGCCGTGATCTACTCCCCTATCTGGCTAAAAAACCAGTAGGCATGATCGTGCTTGATTTAATCATGCCCCACATTTCCGGCACCCAGCTGCTACCGGAAATCGTCCAGCACCATCCGGAAATTCCAGTGGTGGTAGCGACCGCTTCCCAGGATGTGGAAACCGCTGTCCAGTGCATGAAAAACGGCGCCTTTGACTATCTGGTCAAGCCTGTCGAGGAGAGCCGCTTTGTCTCAGCCATCAAAAGGGCGCTGGAGGTGCGCTCCCTGCGCAACCAGGTCTCCTCTCTCAAGGCCTGTCTGCTCCAGCACCCGGGCCACCGCCATGAAGCCTTCGACGGCATCATTACCAACAGCCCCCGGATGGAAGCGGTCTTTCAGTATGTCCAGGCTCTTTCCAGCTCCACCGAACCGATTTTGATCACCGGGGAGACCGGTGTCGGCAAGGGGGTGCTGGCCCAGGCGATCCACACCGTGAGCGGTCTGGCTGGAGAACTGGTTTCGGTCAATGTGGCCGGTCTTGATGAAACCATGTTTTCCGACACCCTGTTCGGCCACCGCAAAGGGGCCTTTTCCGGGGCGACCCATCCCCGGGAGGGGCTGGTATCCAAAGCCCACGGGGGGATACTGTTTTTGGATGAAATCGGTGACCTGGACAAACGCTCCCAGGTCAAGCTGTTACGCCTGCTCCAGGAAAAATCCTACTATCCCCTGGGATCGGATCTGCCCCGCTTGACCGATGCCCAGGTGGTGGTGGCCACCAACCAGGATCTACGCCACCGGATGCAGGACGGCTCCTTCAGGCAGGATCTTTTTTTCCGCCTCTCTGCCCATCAGATCGACCTGCCCCCTTTGCGGGAACGTCTGGAAGATATCCCTCTGCTGGTAGGCCATTTTCTCCAAGAGGCGTGTCTGGCCATGGGCAAGCCCACCCTGGAGCCGCCACCGGAACTTTTCACCCTTCTCTCATCCTATCCCTTTCCCGGAAACATCCGGGAGCTGCGCTCCTTGATCCACGATGCCGTGGCCCGACATCGCAGCGGTCAGATTGTCTCCATGAAAAGCATCAAAAATGCCATCCGCGCCAACACCGCTGGCCTGGATCCTTCAGCCAGCAAGGTGATGAATCAAATCCGCTCCACAGTGCGGGCAACGGGGCGTTTTCCCACGCTCAAAGAGGCGGAAAACCTGATCGTCCAGGAGGCGTTGCGTCAGACTGAAGGCAATCAGGGTATTGCCGCCATGCTGTTGGGGGTCTCCCGCCCGGCTCTGAACCGACGGCTCATGCGACTCAAAGCTGAGGCCAAATCATAGGACTTGAAATTCCGATCCATTGGGGTCATGGTCGTTGAAAATTCGTTGTGTTGAATCATATCCTGCTTCCCGGAGGATCCCCTGAGAGGGAACTATCCCAGGGAGGGATGAGCCTGAAGAAAGCGTGTCATCATGGTGCTCTTGGATCGACTCTCCCGATTTAAAAAACGGCTTTCCATACGCGCTGAAAATGATCCTCTGGAATTGGATTTTTCCGGCCCCTATTTTCCGCAGTATCTGGATCAGGAGCTTGTCTCCTCCCCAGCGTTGGCCCTGGGGATGGCCCGGCGGGAGATGGCGCTTGTCTGCAATCTGATCGAAGAGATGATGGTGGATAACTTTGAAGGGATGATCGCGTGGCATCCAGGGATTTTTCAAGGGGTGCAAGCCCAAGGGGAAGGGGTGGAAAAAATCGTCACCGCCATCCGTGACTTTCTCAACAAAGCCAGCAATCATCCTGCCAGCGACCAGGATGCCTACCGGCTACTCACTTCAGTCAACACCGCAAACGAGTTGCAACTTTTGGGAAAAGCGCTCATCGGATTTGCCGGAAAGCCCCGGGACCCCTTTGCCCCTTCCGCCCTGGAAAAAGTTGAGGAGGTTGTGGATACGCTTCTGGATCTCTTCCGTTCTACCAGTGCCTGCTTGGTGACGAATGATACCGCTCTGGCGGAGGCCGTTCTGGCACGCCCCTGCCCAACCCTCCCCACCCACCTGCCTCAGCTGGAACAGATAGCGGAAAAAATTCATTTCCACTGTCACTGCATCGCCCGGATGGTGTGTCATTCCAAAAAAACCAGCTCCGATAATTGATGCATACCTTGGATCCAACGCCAAAACCCCAAAAGCCTCTCAGACCCAGGCCAAGGATCAAGCTTGATCAAGCTCTCCCTCGCCAATAACCAACTGCCCTTCCATCACCTCCACCGGTACCGGCTCCAGGCCATCGCCATCGCAATCCCCTGAGAGACACCCACCGGTTTCGATATCAAAACGGGAGCCATGCACCCCGCAGTAGATCTGCTCCGGGTTGTGTGTATCCAGAAAGTTGCCGATGTTGTTTGGGTTGAGTGGCGTACCCGGGAAATGGCTACAGGCGTTGACATAGCCACGAATACCCCCGGCATGCCGCAAAACGAACAGGCGAAAGGGGCGCTTACCTTTCCCGAAATGAAACTCCTTGCCACCGGATTCAGGTAGTTCATCCAACGAACAAAGCACCGTTCCGGGAGCGGGGGCCAGGGGGTGGGTATGCCACTTGGGCAGGCTCATGGGGGAGTCCTTATGGGCGATTATTTTGAGGTGATAGGCTTTTGACGGCGACACGCTCCAAGAGCTGTCGGCCAATCTTTCAAGTTCAATTTCTACCCATGGTAGAAAGAACCATCCTAAAGCGCAAAGACGGGGGAGCGCCGGGCTCTCCAACACCCCATTTTGTCAGTAGGGCCGTTGTGGCATACCAGCTGGCCAACTATTCAGTAATACTCAAAAGCCCAGTCAGGCTGCTGAGCGGGTGCGGGGATAGCCTACCAGGGAGGAGAGAGAGCTGGATTGACGCACATTTTGCCGCGTGGGGGGAAAAAGTGCCGAGGCAGCGGCATCGTGAGAGGCGTTGAGCAGGTCGGTCAAGTCACGTGCTTCGTTGATGGAGAGCCCTTCAACGATCACCCGGCCCTCCTGAAAAAGGCTGTATCCGGTGCCATTTCTATGAAATTCAAATGGTTTCATGATCATCCCTGATTCCGGTAAAGTTTATTTCATAAACCTTGTCCCCGGTAGATTGCAGCATCCATACCAACTGGCTGCTTTCAAAATAGTAACCGCATGCCATCCTGGACACGGCCAAACCACTCTTCCCGTTCAGGCGAGAGTAACCCATGAGGGGATTGGACACCACTCTCTTCAAAAAGTTTATCCATGTCCGATAAATTTAAGAAATAATTGTTTTCAAGAGTCTTGTGGGAACCTTTTCAGGAGATGGCAGACCAAAAAAACAATGATATTTCAATTCCATTACTTCAGACACTGAACAAATAAAAAAACTTTCACCTGAAATCAGGCCTGTAGAGTATATTTTTCCATCGTTCTCTCCAACAATCAGCTGCTATTACATTTTTTCTGTATCCCTCTTCCTTTCTACCTCTCTTGATCTCGCTTAAGCAGCCAAAACCGTGCTAAAGTGCGAAATATTTTTTATGGCGATAAAAGAAGGCTCTGGGAATATCATTCATCCCGTTGCCCGATATCTCTTCAACCACTCAACAGTATGGGAACGACAACGTGTCAGCCAAAGGGGCAAAAAAATCGATTATTCTGGTGGTGGATGACACCCCAGGCAACATCGACATCATGGTAGGCGCCTTAACCGGGGAGTATGTCGTCCGTCCTGCCACCAACGGTGAGATTGCCCTCAAGATTGCCCACCTTACCCCCCCACCGGATCTGGTATTGCTGGACATCATGATGCCGGGAATGGATGGCTATGAAGTGTGTCGCAGGCTCAAGGCCGACCCATCGACCCGGGAAATTCCGGTTATTTTCGTCACGGCAAAATCCGAGGTGGCCGATGAGCTTGAAGGGCTCAAGTTGGGGGCGGTGGATTACATCATCAAACCCTTCAGCGTGCCCATTATGATCGCCCGGGTCAAAACCCATCTGGCTTTGAAAGAAGCCAAGCAGACCTTGGACAAGCAGAACGAACTGCTTTTGAAGGAGCGGGAGCTGATTGAAAGCATTATCCTCAAAATGCGGGGAGCCGACGGTTTGGATGTACGTCACCTGCGCTCTTTGGTGGCTCCGGTGGAGGAGACCGCCGGGGATATGCTCCTCTCCACCTTTACCCCACAGGGGAGACAGCTGATCCTCATGGGAGATTTCACCGGTCATGGTTTGCCTGCAGCGATTGGCGGACCGTTGGTGACCTATATCCTCCATGAGATGGCCGCCCAGGAAGCTGCTGGAGAGGAGATCTACCGGCAAATCAATCAACAGCTGTGCGCCCGTCTCCCGGCCCTTTTCTTTTTTGCCGCAGCCCTCATCGAAATCACCCCTGATCGAACAAGCGCCCAAATTTGGAATGCCGCATTGCCGGAGCTGGTGTTGATTCGGGAAGGTGAGATCGTAGAGCACATGCCCTCCAACTTTCCTCCCCTGGGAATCACCAAAAAACTGAACCTTGCCGAAGAGACCATTCATGTCAATCTTGCCAATGGAGATAAGCTCTACGCCTTTACCGATGGAGTGATCGAAGCCCAGGGAAGCCACGCGGAAATGTTTGGCACGGATCGATTTGAGGACTTTCTCAAAGAGATGGCTTCGACAGGCATGGCCTTGGAAGAGATTCTGCCCCGCCTGGAAAATCACACGGGCACCTCTCTCCACGACGATGACATCACCCTGGTGGAAATTACGATTTGATGGCTGGGAGGGGAGGAGCTGGTAATATAAACCCCGATTCCGAAGAGTCCCTGCCTTTTGCTCGATAATCACTCCAACTGAAGATGAGGCATGCCTCCCCCCTAAGCGGAAATCCAGGAGAGATAAAGTTTGTATTCAAAAGAAACACCAACCTTACAAGAGGCCTGCGCGGGCTGAAAGTAACGCAAAACCTGGTCATATTCGCGCTGGACTTTCTGGATCCCCACCTTCGCGGGGATGACGAGCCAGAAGAGCATATCCATTTTTAAAATGGGGCTATACCACATCCCCAACAACCTCCTCAGCAGGGTCAAACAACCCTTTTCAGGTTGAACGATGGCCCTTTTCTCTGAAATGAATCAACCAAGAAAACCCAAGATCCATTCTCGGCTCAGAATGACCATTCTGGCTGCCTTCCATTCCGATAGATGGCAACCCCCAAAAGCCCACACCGTTTTACAACGATAACGACTCGTCGATTTCACTATCAGCCGACCCCAGAAGACCCTATATCGGTCTGGTTGTTACCCATTTTTATTTGAGAGCCTGTTGCAATATGTCGATTTTGGTCGTAAGGCTTGGCTTGTAGTTTTTGAGAATCGTAGCATATTCAGGTATATGTGAGACTCACAGAAAGCTGTGAAACGCTGCATCAAGGCCAAAAGCGGCATATTGCGACAGGCTCTTGAAACGACCAGCACCTTGAAGCATTTTTCATTTTTCAGCAAAACAGCCACTATTTATGATAAACTGCTGGAAGATGTTACAATACTCTACAAGCTGTTTGGATGCACCGAACACCATGTTGCGCCAACGCTCCGTTCAATCCACAAGAAGGGAACCACACCATGGATGGGAATGAATTTCGTGCCTGGTGGGATCAACGATTCCAAGGGATTGCACCTGTTGGCTGGGCCATACGCAAAGCGCTTCCCCAACGCTGGTTGCGAATTCACAGCCTGCCCGAGTCAAAACGCTATCCGGAAAATGAAGAGGAGTACGCCATCCTCCTCGACCGTCACAATCAGGCCGCTACCGAAGTATTGGGGGCTGGCAACGATTGTATTCTCCTGTTTTCCTCCTTTGGTGTGGAGCCGGGACCGGCTCAATTTTCTGAGCCACTCCCCTCCCCCCATCTCGATCTGGTACAGCGACTACAGGAAGTACCCGGCAATGAAAATCCCTTCGATGATCCCGATTCACCCGACGATCCGGAACCGCTCTTCCTGAGACAATCCATGGTCGGCACAATCTGGCAGTCTGGGGCATTCGATACCCTCCTGCGGGAGGCGGCTGAAGATCATCTTCTCCACCAACTCTTCATCTCCCTGGCCACCGAAGAGCTTTATGCCCCCTACGATGGCGGTGCCGATCTGATCTTTGCCACCACCGAAAAACGGGATGCCTACCGGGAAAAATGGTCATCCTGGCTCTCCACCCATCCGGAAGGATTGTAAGCACCAAAAACCCACGCCATATTATTTCTCTGCCTCCGGTAATTTCCACCCATGAGCCGGTTTAAATCCCAGCTGGCTTTCACCCCCCCCCGCAACGGCAATGACGGGACATTTCTTTGTCAAAATCAATAACATATCCCGAATTGTCGGCATTCGACAGCACAAAACGATCCTCTCTCTCCCACGCCCAAAAGGGCAGCTTCTGACAGGCGTGGGTAATAATTCGACAGTTCAGACGAAGAGAGGGATACCCTCACTGAACAGATGGGGATACACTGCTTGAGGGAGTGGGGATTCCTTGGCTCGAAACAGAGTGTCCAAATTTCTTAAAGAATGTCTCTCCCCATCCAAACCATGGATCATCGCAACGCCTTTGCGAATAAAAGAAAAAACGCTAAATTTTGCCCAGAACATTTAATGCAGGTCCGGGGGCCAGGCCGGAATAATACGATCAGCCACTTTTTCCATGACTGATGCAGGCCCCTCTGAAACAGGAGAGATCATGCAAAAATCTGATAGGGAGCGGATCACCAAGGAACTTGAGAGCCGACAACAAGCGTTTGGCGAGCAGCTGCCCATACGCCTTGAGGAGATTGCGGCTACTTGGCGGGGCTGGTCCAAAGAGGGGAAAAAAAGTGATTTGGTCGCACTTCACGGCCTGCTACACAACCTGGCAGGTGCTGCTGGAACCTTCGGTTTTGGCGAGCTGGGAGAAAAAGCCCGGGCCATTGAGGTGCAGCTGAAAACGATTTTGGAGGCAGAAAATACGAGACCCTCTGGGACACACGATTCCATCGATCCGGACGAAATCGAAGGACAATTGATCGAGCTGAACGCCCTGATCAACGTGAAGGATGGCTCGGATGCCGGATTGTTTCAAAATCCACCCCCCCTCCCCCATCAGGCATCCAACCAAAAACAGGAAAAGCCCCTCACCCAAAAACGCCTATTTGCTGTGCTGTCTGATCCGGCCCAGCAAAAAGAATTGGCCATCCAGGTAGGTCATTATGGTTATGAAATAGCCATTTTCGACCACTTGGAGGCGTTTACCCAGGGATTGAAGGAATCCTCTCCCGATGGGATCATTCTGGATGTGGAGATGCCGGACGGCAATGGCATAGATGCCTTGGCGGCACTTCGACGGGAAAACCGTGCGGGCTGTCCAACCATCTTTATTTCCAACCAGGACAATCTCAAAACCCGTCTGGCCACGGTTGCGGCCGGAGGAGCGGCCTTCTGCCCCAAACCATTGGATTATTCCTATCTCATCGATCTGCTGGATGATTTGACCGACGATCTGCCACCAGAATCCCCCCGGGTGCTGATTATCGAAGATTCCGCCTCCTTGGCCGAAGTGTATGCCATCATTCTTCGGGGGGCCGGGATGGAAACCCAACAAGTCTTAAACCCTCTGGAAACCATGGAGCCGTTGGAATCGTTCCAGCCCGACCTGATTCTCATGGATATCCACATGCCCCACTGTTCCGGTATCCAACTGGCTGCAGCCATCCGGCAACAGAAAGATTTCGACTCCATTCCCATCGTCTATCTTTCCGGGGAGACCGATCCCGGCAAACAGCGGGAAGCCGTCGCCCAGGGGGGAGATGAATTTCTCACCAAGCCCATCCAGGCGGTGCAGTTGATCTCTTCGGTCAAGGCCCGCATCAAACGCTATCGGAAGCTACGTTCCATGATGGTGCGGGACTCCATGACGGGCCTCTATAACCACGCCCGCTGCAAAGAGTTGATGGCGTTTGAGCTGGAACGCGCCAAAAGAGAAAAATCTCCGGTTGCCTTCGCCATGCTGGATATCGATAAATTCAAGTCCGTCAACGACACCTACGGCCATCCCACCGGTGACCGGGTGATCAAAAGCCTGGCTCGACTCCTCAAGCAACGGCTGCGCAAAACCGATATCGTCGGACGCTTCGGCGGTGAGGAGTTTGCTGTGATTCTGCCCAAAACCGGGGGAAAAAGGGCCCTGGAGATCATGAACAAGCTTCGGGAAGCCTTTGGCCTGATCGAACACCAGCACGAGGAGACCCTGTTTAAAAAAACCTTCTCCTGCGGCATTGCCGTCTATCCGGATTTTAACGATATCAAAGCCCTTTCCAAAGGATCGGATGAGGCCCTTTATACCGCCAAAAATGGTGGTCGCAACCGGGTGGTAAAGGCTGCTTCCAGCTCCCGAAATTGAACATTGTTGTCAGCACGGACCCAGGAATGGCTTGACTGAAATCCCAATAAAAAACATAAAATTCCGGCCCCATTTGAAACAGCTGCACCCACTCATGCCGTCAGGGGGCTGACCCTGGGATGAATCACGGATGGCTGGATCCCTATTCATCCGGGCTCCTAGAATAAATGGACAATGGAAACAGCCCGCCCTCTTCCAGAGAAAGTTCGTTGGTTTTTGTTCACTTGAGAGCGGTATGTTTTTATTTTTTTTATACGCCAGTAAATAGATAACGATATAATCAGCCGTATTGATGGCCATTTATTTGGGCAAAATCCGGTCAAGGATGGACTGGACGGTCAAACGGCTTGAACCCTTCATCCCATCAAGGGCACGACCTAAATGGATGACGACCCTTCAAAAAAGAACGAAATTTTTCAAAAGCTTCTAGCCATTCGCACAGAGTGGGCAGCCAAGCTTCCAGAAAAATTGCAGCAGATGCAAACGCTTTGGCAAAACCTGCAAAAGGGGGCGTGGCAACCTGAGCAGCTGCGGGAACTGCATCGGTTGGTTCACTCCCTGGCCGGGTCGGGGGGCACCTTTGGTTTTCCCCAGATTGGCCTGGAAGCCCGCAAGGTGGAAATTCTCCTGAAAAATTTTCTGGAGGAAGAGGACCCTCCCGGGAAGTCCGAACAGAATAAAATCAGCGCTGAACTGGATCGATTAAGTCAACTCTCCCAAAAGGCTTTGGATAAGGGCGTCCCCCCTCCTCCGGTTCCGACCCTGGAAAAAAAGCCTGAGCGTAGCCGACAAAAATCAGGTGAGTTGATCTATCTGGTGGAAGATGACGCTGTGCTGGCCGAGGAGCTTAAACTGCAACTGGCGCTCTACGGCTATTCCGTACACTGGTTCGACACCCTGGCGACTTTTCAGATTGCTTTTCAAGAGCAGG
Source organism: Magnetococcales bacterium (assembly GCA_015232395.1). Classification (NCBI taxonomy): domain Bacteria; kingdom Pseudomonadati; phylum Pseudomonadota; class Magnetococcia; order Magnetococcales; species Magnetococcales bacterium. Next base: position 19,416 of record JADFZT010000075.1, read on the forward strand.
AACCCGATGCCGTCATCATGGATATCATCCTACCGGATGGCTTGGGGACGGAGGCGCTCCAAAAAATTCGTCAAACACGGGGTGACACCCCACTCAACACCCTTTTCATCACCGTCCACGACGATATCCACCACCGACTCGAAGCGCTTCGTGCCGGGGGAAACCGTTTTATCAACAAACCCTTTAATCTCCCTCAGATCGTCGAAGGGTTGGAAGCGATCAACCAGGAAAAAGAGGAAGATCCCTACCGGATATTGATCATCGACGACTCTGTCTCTTTCGCCGGTCACTGCGCCCTGTTGTTGCGTCAGGCCAGCATGGAAACCATGGTGATCACCGATCCCCTACAGGCGTTCAAAGCCTTGGTGGATTTTTTGCCGGATCTGATCCTCATGGATCTCTACATGCCCCAATGCAGCGGCCAGGAACTGGCCCAGATCATTCGCCAGCGGGAAACCTTCGTCAGCCTGCCCATTGTCTTTCTCTCCGCTGAAACCGACCCCCAAAGCCAGCTTCGCGCCATGAATCTGGGGGGCGATGATTTTCTCAACAAGGGTATCGAACCGGAACAACTGGTGGTTGCGATTCAACACCGGGCCAAACGCTCCCGACAGATCCGCGCCCACCTCACCCGGGATGAATTGACCGGACTGCCCAACCGCAATGCCTTGAAAGAAAGTTTGCGCCAGGCTGTTCGACAAAGCCAGCGGGCTGGCAGCAAAATGGGCCTGGCCATGATCGACATGGACCTCTTTAAAAACATCAACGATAGCCTGGGCCATATTTTTGGCGACAAGGTGCTGATGGAGATCGCCCAAAGGATCAAAGGTTGCCTGCGACCCGGAGACATCGCTTGCCGATTGGGGGGAGATGAATTTGCCGCGATCTTTTTGGAGGTCGCTGAAAGCGCCGATGTGGGCCATGCCGCCAACCGAATCGAAAAGGCTCTCAGCCAACCCATTCATCTGGATGGCCAAACCATCCACCTGACCGCCAGCCTGGGCATCACCATCCATCCCGACGATAGCGAAGATCTGGATATTTTGATTACCAATGCCGACTTGGCCCTCAACTCCGCCAAAGCCAGTGGTCGCAACGCCCACCATTTTTTCATGACGGATATGGGCACCCAGGCCAAACGGCGTCATACCCTGGAAGGGGAGCTGCGGGAAGGGTTGCAGCGGGGAGATTTTATCCTCCACTACCAGCCCAAGGTGGATCTACCCGATCGGCGCGTGGTGGGAATGGAATCTCTGGTGCGCTGGATTCATCCGGAAAAGGGGATGATCTCTCCGGGGGAATTCATTCCCATCGCTGAAGAGACCGGCCTGATCATTCCCCTGGGAGATTGGATTTTGCGCAAGGCCTGCGCCGATACCCGGGAATGGTTGGATCAAGGTCACGATCTACGGGTGGCGGTCAACCTTTCCTCCAGACAGTTTCAACAAGCCAACTTTATCGAACAGGTCGAATCAGCCCTTGAGGAGAGCGGTCTGCCTGCCAAAAATCTGGAACTGGAAATCACCGAAAGCATGGTGATGGGGGATATGGACAAAGTGATTGGCCTGTTGCAGCAGTTTCGGGAGCGGGATATCCACATTTCAGTGGATGACTTTGGCACCGGCTACTCCTCCTTGAGCTATCTGAAACGATTCCCCATCCACGCCCTTAAAATCGACCAATCCTTCATCCGCAACATGCACGAGGATGAAGATGACTCCTCCATCGTCAAGGCGATCATCTCCATGGGCCATAGCCTGCGCCTGAATATCGTCGCCGAAGGGGTTGAAGAGAACGAACACCTGGAGATGCTGGAAAAGTTGGGCTGCGAATTTATCCAGGGTTATTATCTCAGCAAGCCCCTGCCCAAAGAGGCCTTTTCCCAATTTTTGCGAGAGCGCAACCTGGACTGATCGCCGAACAGCCCCCCGGCGGCGAGGAGATGCTCTCTGACGGAAAATCAACCGGCTTTCCCGGCAGACGATAGAGCGATACCCTGAAATAATCACCATCTGATATCCCAAAACATCCCCCTGGAAAGAATAATCAGGCCTTCCCATCGATGGCTGACGGTCGCTGCACCACTATCGAACCTGCGTACCACCTTCAGGCAACCGCCAACAGCCCCTTCTCCTCCTTGACTTGATCTTTTTGTTCGGTTGTACTACAGATTTATTGCAAATTTCAGACAAATCGCTATGATTCCTTCGACAAACTGGTAGCTGATGAGGGAATTTCAGTATTGGCTGATGAAGCACACTCTTGTTACGTATAATATTAAATATAAGCTAAAGCAACTTGTGAACTTTTATTCACCAAACCAAAGCGGGGGGGATCATGAATCAAGAAGCGTCAGAGGGGGGGGAGATGAATCAAGAAGCGTCAGAGGGGGGAACCCTCAATCAAAAAACGCCAAAGATGAGTCCATTTCCCATAGATGGCAATTATCTTGTCTTTACTGTCAACCGCAGGAGCTACGGGGTCAAAGGCACCGATGTGGTTTCAGTGATCAACATGCCCTCTGCCACGGCCATACCCAACATGCCTGGAGAGATGCGGGGGGTCATTGATTTTCAGGACAACGGCATTCCTCTGCTGGATCTACGCCTGATCTTTGGTGACGAAAGCCGGGTGCTGGAGACCGATACCCTGATCGACAACATGGCCCAACGCAGGCAGGACCACATCAACTGGGTCAACACCCTGAAAGACCAGGTTTTCAACGAAAAGCCCATCACTGTCCAGACCGATCCCAGCAAGTGCAAATTTGGTCTCTGGTACGATAAATTCCAAACGGACAACCTCAATCTCCGAAAATATATGGACCGCTTTGACGAGCCCCATAAGGCAATCCACCATGTGGCCATTGAGGCAGCAGAGATGGTCAAGGCGGGTCGCCCGGAAGATGCCAAAAAGCTGGTCAACGAGACCGAATCCGGCGTTTTGGTGCGCCTGCTTCAGCTCTTCGACGGCATCTCCGAGTTGGTGCAACGCTATCTGATGGAGTATGCCATTGCCGTGGAGATCGAAGGCAACCGGTTTGCCGTGGCTGTGGACGACATCAATTTTTTCAACACCCTTGACCATATCCAACATCCCCTGCCATCGGGTATCTCCACCAATGGTGAAGCGGGCATTGTGCAAGCCATTGGCCGCTATCAGGAAGAGGGAAAAGAGGATATGAACGACGTGATGCTTCTGGATATGGATCGCATCTTAAACCGAACGGGTCTGGCCAACTGAGCTGTCATACGAATTCTGGTTCAAACGATGAGCTTAAGGCCATTGTTTGATCTTCATTCAAAACCGAAAAATCTGCCACCCAGAACACAAAGGCCACAGAGGGTAAAACATAAAAAACAGCTGAATATTCCGAACACTACCGGGCACGCGTTTTAGCTCGATTGTAACTATTCAGCACCCTGCCGCAAATAAGACTTGACAGCCTTTTTGGTCTGAAAATGTTTTACTGACTTCGTAG
>JADFZT010000076.1 GCA_015232395.1 Magnetococcales bacterium
ACCATTCTGGCATGGAAAAATCGTGTCAAGAAATATCGTGCTGCCACCTCATTTTTTTTGGGGGGGCGAGCAGTTACAAAAAAAGTTCAACTTGACGATAGGCTGTCACTTTTTTCAGATCAACCCATGGCCTGACACTCAAAAAATCACTCTTGATCGGCCAGTTCCAAAACCATCTCCCGAGCCTTCAAAAAATCAATCTTCCCCGAGCCCAGGATGGGGACTTCCTCGATGTGGATGATTCTTTTGGGGATGAGGATTTCTGCCGCGTGCTCTTTACGGGCCTGCTCTATCAACTCCTTGAGGTCCGGATTGGGGCGTTCGGTGAGGATGAGGATGCGTTCGCCTTTTTTGGGGTCTGGCAGGGTGATGATGGCGTGGCGTTCGTTGGGCCAGGTGTTGGCGGCGAGGGCTTCAACCGCGGCGAGCGACACCATCTCGCCCCCAATCTTGGCGAAACGTTTGGCCCGGCCCACAATCTGGAGATAGCCCGCTTCATCTTCTGCCACCACATCCCCAGTGTCGTACCACCCTTTACCCATGGGGCCTGCCGGTGGGATCGGCTCCCTTCCCGCCCCCTCCTTCAGGTAGCCCACCATCACATTTTCCCCCTTCACCCAGAGCCGCCCCCCCACATCCACCCCTTCCACCGGTGCCAAATGCCTGGCCATCCCCGGCAGAGCCCTGCCCACGCTGCCGGACAGGTTTTCCATGGGGGTGTTGACCGAAATCACCGGGCTCGTTTCCGTGGCCCCATACCCCTCCAAAATGCGAATGCCGAATTTATCACGCCACAAGCGGGCGGTCTCTTCCCGCAACGGCTCCGCCCCGGCAAAAACCAGCTTCAGGGTGTGAAAGTCATAGGGGTGGGCCACCTTGCCGTAGCCTGCGAGGAAAGTGTTGGCGCTGGCCAGAATGGTCGATTGGGTGCGATAGCAGGTTTCCGCCACCCCTCGATAATCCAGGGGTGACGGCAGCAATATCCCCTTCATACCGGAAAAAAGCGGTGCCAGGGTGCCCACCGTCAGACCAAAGGCGTGGAACATGGGCAGGGCGTTGAGCAGGGTATCCCGCTCATTAAAATCGACCCGGGCTTTGATCTGGTTGAGATTGGCCTGAAGATTTCCATGGGAAAGCACCACCCCCTTGGGGGTTCCTTCCGAGCCGGAGGTAAACAAAATCACCCCCGGATCATTCCGATCCACTCCCTGGCTCCATCGGCGATGAAAAAAGAGGGGCATCCGGGAAGTGACGAACCCCTTCAACAACATCCAAGGATTCAGCTCTTTTTTTAGATCCTCCAGCAGGAGCACCCGCGCCACCCCCTTGAGATGATCGTGGGCTGCCTGGAGCTTGGCTTTTTCGATAAAGAGCCTGGAAGAAAGAATCGTCTTTACCCCGGCCAACCTTGCGGAAGCCGCCATCGCTTCAGGGCCTGCGGTAAAGTTGAGCATCGTTGGAGTGCGTCCCAACAACTGCAAGGCAAAAAAGGTGATCAGCCCGCCCACCGTGGTGGGTAGCAACACCCCCACCCGCTCTCCGGGTTGGGTCTGTTTTTTCAGCAGTTGGGCAAGGATGGCGGTGCGGGTGAAAAAGGATCCCTGGGTGGCCTGGGTGCCGCTGCCCTCCTGAAGCATCACCCGCTGGCTATCAAAGGGGCGACAGTTTTCGATCAACCCTTCCCAGAGGGTTCGATGGATGGGCCTCCCCTTAAAAGCCGCAGCAACAAGCCAATCCCCCACCAACCGCTCCTCAGCCTGACGCATGCCTGGAGCTTCTGGTTTTTCTCGTATCGGGGCTGGATCAGGGGATGAAAAATCGAGAACAATCCCCCTCCGGCGGGTCAGGAGATGCCAAAAGGAGAGCTTGCGGCTGCCCCAAAGGTGCCCGACAATCCATTTGGCCCCCGCCTTTCTGGCTGCTGACAAGGGAAACGCCGCCACCTTGGCGATGGCATCGGCTCCCGTAGCCCCTCCCTCGGGAAAAGCAAAGGCCACCCCACCCCCTGACAGATGATCCATCAGGGTTTGATGGTGACCCGGGCGGGTAAAATCAACCCCCAACCAGTTGATCCAGCTATAAAACCGGACCACAAAAGGGGGACGTTTTTCCCGAATGTCGTAAACGAAAAGGGTATCGGCAGGCAAAAACAGCGGGAGCAACCACCAATCCAGGGGGGCTGGATGGTTGGCAATCACCATCACCCCACCCTCTGCCCCGGACATGGGCTGCACCCCCCGGAGACGAATATCCAGAAGGTGAACCGCAAGCCTATGGCAGAGGGTGTGGCGAAGGTTCATGGTCGCCAAATGGTCATATCATGAACCATCCCCACACCCTGGAGGGCCTGGAGGATGGTCGCAGGCTGGGATTACAGGCCGGGACGATCTTCGTCATCCATGTCCAGGCCATTGAGCAATCGGACCAGCTCATTTTCATGCTCTTTTTCTTCTTTGACGAGCTCCAGGCAGTAGGCCTTTACATCGTCGTTGGTAGCGACAGCAGCCAGTTTTTTATAGTTCTCGCCAGCATTGGCTTCCATCCTGATACCAAATTCCAGAATCGCCCGCATGTCGCCATCCTGGATGATTTTCATCTCATCATCGGAAATGGTGGCGTCGGTGTTGTCTTCCAACTCTTTGAGATAGGCCTTGGCATCGAAATCAGAGGCACAGGGGGCTCCTGCGGCCTTTTCCAGCAGATCCCGGGCGTGACCATCCTCCATGTCGGCAAAATTCAGCAGGAGCATGCGGGACTCGTCGTTGCGCGCCAAATCAGCGGCCTTATAATAGAAGGCAGAGGCCTTGACTTCGTTGCGCAGTGCGGCTTTGAAAAAATCGGTAGCAGTTTCCATGAATTTCTCCAGTCTTAGATCCTGGTGGATTTTTTTCCCCAAACAGGGCTCCCTTTTTTGATGGGCTCCCCCTTTTTTTGGCCGTATTAAGGCACAGAAACCATCGGAATTCAACTCCGCCAGGGGAACTTTCCGATAAACAGGGATTCAAAAGAGGATGGAAAACCTTCCATGAAGGCCCGTTATTGGCACTTTTCAAAGGATGGTCGCATCCAGTGCGACCTCTGTCCCCACCACTGCCAACTGGCTGAAGAACAACGGGGTCTCTGCTTTGTCCGGGCCAGGCAGGGGGGGGAAATCGTCCTCACCACCTATGGCCGCTCCAGCGGATTTTGCGTCGATCCCATCGAAAAAAAACCCCTCTCCCATTTTTTACCCGGCACCTCCACCCTCTCCTTCGGCACCGCCGGATGCAACCTCACCTGCAAATTTTGCCAAAACTGGCATATGAGCAAATCCAAACGCACCGATAGTCTGTCAGAATCCGCCACCCCCGAGCAGATCGCCCAGGGGGCTCAACGTAATCACTGCGCCAGCGTCTCCTACACCTACAACGATCCGGTGATTTTTCTGGAATATGCCGTGGATACCAGCATCGCCTGCCGGGAGCGGGGGGTTCGTAGTGTGGCGGTCACCGCTGGATATATCGATCCCGAGCCTGCTGAAAAATTTTTTTCCCACATGGATGCCGCCAACGTTGATCTCAAGGCTTTCAGCGAAAAATTTTATCGAAAATTAACCGGCGGCCACCTGCAACCGGTGCTGGATGTGCTTCAATATATCAAACATGAAACCTCGGTCTGGCTGGAAATCACCACCCTCCTGATCCCCGGTGAAAACGACTCCGAAGGGGAGTTGCAGGCTCTCACCCAATGGGTGGCAGAGCATTTGGGGCCCGATGTCCCCATCCACTTCACCGCCTTTCACCCGGACTGGAAGCTCAACCATCTCCCCCGAACCCCGTCGCACACCCTGACCCGGGCTCGCAACATCGCCCTGCAAAACGGCCTTCGTTATCCTTTGACCGGCAACGTCCACGATCCCCAGGGAGCGACGACTTGGTGCCACCACTGCCAAAAACCCCTGGTGGAACGGGTGGGGTGGCAGATTCGCGGCTGGCATCTCACCGATCAAGGCGCCTGCCGTCACTGCGCCACCCCTTGTGCCGGGATTTTTGAAGGTGCCCCCGGCGACTGGGGGGCTCGCCGCCACCCGGTGCGGTTATCCTGAATCTGCGATGGAAGGAGGAATAGATGCCCCCTATCTTGAGTTGATGGACCCATCAAAAACATCCGGAACCCTGCACCATCACACCACTTTATTCAATCTTACCCTTACAAACCAACAGGCTATATCAACCATACCGCCCCAGCTTACGAAGCGAATATTATCCATCCAATAATTTTTTTATCGCTAAGCCCCTTCCTCTTTTCCAAAAGGATCAGAGTCTGCTAATAATGGGGTTATGCTCGCTCTGAAAAAATCACGCCCTCCTCGCAAACCCCGCCTGGCTGCTCTCTGGTTGCTGGGGCTATTGGGAAGCTCTCTGCTCGTGGGCTGTGATCTGCGCCTGCGTCAGCCGGTGGTAGAGGAGATTCGTGAGCGGGGATCCCTGGTGGTACTCACTCGCAACGCCCCCACCACCTATTTTGAAAACCGCGACCAACAGAAAGCAGGGTTCGAACACGACCTGGTGGTGGCCTTTGCCCGGCATCTGGGAGTTACGCATCACTTTAAGATTCTCAACAACTCCAGCGAAATTTTTGAAAGTCTGCGTCGGGGTGAGGGGGATCTGGCAGCAGCGGGCCTGATCCGCACCGCTGAACGGGAGCTGGAGTTCCGCTTTGGGCCGGACTATCAAGAGGTGGATCAACAGGTGGTGTGTCGCCGGGGAGGGCGTCGGCCCACGGACATTCTGCGCCTGGCTCAAGTTTCCCTGGCTGTGGAAGCGGGAGGAGAGCACGAAACCCGCCTGCAAGAACTCAAAGATCTGGTTCCAGATCTCACCTGGCAGTCAATTCCAGAGCTATCCACAGAGCATATCCTGGAAAAGGTGTGGAAAAAAGAGGTGGACTGCACCATTGCCGACTCCCATGTGGTGGCCATCAATCGGCGCTACTATCCCGAGCTGGTGGTCAAATTTCCCATCAGCGCCACCCAACCCCAAGCCTGGGTGCTGCCCAAACGGGCCATGCTGCTGCAACGGGAAGTGATCAACTGGTTTCACAACATGGAGGAGAGCGGCCAACTGGCGACCCTCTATGATCGCTATTTTGGCCATGTAGAACCCAACCACAACGAATACGACTATGTTGAACACCGCAGTTTTTACTCACGGGTAAACGAGCGTCTGCCGGAATTCAAGGAGCTGTTCCAGGAAGCCGCCGATCGCTATCTGATTCCCTGGCAACTGCTGGCTGCTCTAGCCTATCAGGAGTCCCACTGGGATCCCTCAGCTACCAGCCATACCGGGGTTCGGGGCATCATGATGCTGACCCGCTCCACAGCCCGCTGGATGGGGGTGAAAAATCGCCTGGATCCCCAGGAGTCGATCCTGGGAGGAGCGTGGTATCTGGCCAACCTCAGGCGGCGTCTACCCGAAGAAATTCAGGAACCGGACCGCACCTGGATCGCCTTGGCTTCCTATAATGTGGGATTGGGTCATATCCGGGATGCCAGGGAGCTTAGTCGGGAGTTGGGCAAAAACCCCAACCTTTGGCGGGATCTGCGTACGGTACTGCCCCTGCTCTCCCGGAAAAAATATTACAAACAGCTCAAAAGCGGCTATGCCCGGGGCTCGGAGCCCATTTTTTTCGTGCGCCACATCCGCCGATATATGGACATCCTGGAGCAGATGGAAAAGAGCGCCGAAAATCCCACCGCCTCCCGCAAATCCAGCTAAACCCGACCCACCAGCCCCATCTGACTCCGACCCACCAGCCTTGACACCATGGGGTGTACCCTCAACCCCACCCCAATCCGATCAACCATCCCTCGCCAAACCGGATCAGGAAATCACCTGCCCCCCATCCGGCGTGTTTTCCAAGTTACCTTTATCCAGAGGGCCTCCCGGTTTGAAGAAGGAATCAAAGTCAGGCATTTCCGGCGCTTCCGGGGGCTCTTGCCGCCAGGCAAACCAGATGGAATAGGCCAATATCACTCCAGAAACCCCCAAAGCCACCCCCCCCGCTGGAATGGCCCATTCATAGCCCAAACCCGCTGCCAGAGAGAGCAACACCACCGACAGGGTGTGGGCGATAAAATGAACCCGGGCCACCTTTTCCGGCACCAGATCGTCCATCATGGGAATTTCCACCAACCCCGCCAAGTTGCTGAAGCGGTGAAACCAGACCAGGAACGGGACGATTTTATAGAGCATGCCCAGGATCACCGAGGTGGCCCATCCCATGATGAAAAGCACCCCGAAGAGAAACCGCCATGCCTCCCCTTCCTGGGCAGGCCAGGTAGCCAAAACCAGCAAGGACAGTGCACCGGAAAGAAATCCCAACTGCCAAAAACGAAAGGTCAGATCCGGATAGGTCCGTTTTCGCCGAACCAAAAGCTTGGCGGTAATGACGCTGTAAAACCCCACTGCGATCAATCCAGGCCCTCCGGCCAACCACCAGATATCGGGCGTTTCGGGATAGAGATAGAGGGCGGCAGGCAGCAGCAGCAAGGTTGCCGAAACACCCGCCAGGATCCACCCTCCCGCCCGGGTGGGAAACTCAGGCATCATGTAAAACATCGGCAACACCTGAAAAGAGACCCCCATGATCAGGGTACCTATCCAGCCGAGAAGCCCCCAGGTAAGGTGAATCCCCACCATCGCTTCCCGATCCAGAGCCATAAAGCCGTGGGCATACTCCCCCAGAAAGACCGCCCCCATGGCCAGGGTGGAAGCCAGAGCCACGGAGGAAATACCCATGGCCCAGACCGAGGGGTGGCGGGTGGCAGCTCTGAAGAGGGCCACATAGATCTGGATCAGGAAAAGCCCCACCGCAGGTCCCAGCCCCACAGAAGCGGCCAAAAGCCACCAGGCGTGACCGTCAGCCCCAATCCCCAGGAACATCGACACCAGCCCGAAAATCAACAAACCATGGACCCAAGGGACCAATCCCGGCCAGGGGACAGGCACCCCCGCCAAAACCGGAAACATCTGATAGAGCGCCCCCACCATCACCATGGTGATCCAACCGAGTACCGCCAGATGGACCAGGGCGACGGTCTGGGGAACCAGGGGAGCCAGGAAAAGATCCCCCTGCCACAAAAAGAGCACCACACCGGCAAAAATCATAAAAAGCGGTGCGGTGGCAAAAAAACGGAACGGGATGTGAAGTGGCGGCGCTTGATCGACATGAAGTCCGCTGGTGGAGATCATCTGGTTGGTTTCCCTGGCAAAGTGAACCGGTGACGGTTATCCCCATCATCCGGTGATGGTTTGGTCAGTGGTCGGATTAAAATTGGAGACAAGATCAACTCCATCAGACACACACTCTCTTGAAAATATCCTGGATTAAGGGCTATGGAGTTGATTTTCGTCAATGGATTCCGGGGGATTTTCTCTTAATATTCCCCATCCTCATTCTGCATGAATATCTCCCCTTCGGCTTGACCGCCCTGTTTTGCTATGATGCCACGTCCCGCAAGCAAGGGGAGATGAGACTATGACCGATTTCGGAGAGTGTAATGGAAAATATTCTGGATTTGAACGACGCCGATGATCAATCCGGCTTGACCCAGCTGAGCGCCCGTTTTAACGATACCGACGGTGGGGGGATGTTCGAGGTAACCGCCCAGCGGGATCTGCGCCCCCTCCTGAACGCCTTTCAGGAATCCAACTGGGGTAGCTTTAACTGGTTTCCCCTGAAGGATGGCCCTGAAACCTGGCTGGTATCGGTCAATCGCCTGCCCCAGCCCCAAGCCACCCGCCAGGTACGGGAGTTCATGACCTTTGATCACCGCCGTTGTGATGATCTCTACGCCCAGTCGGAAAATGCCGCCAACGGGGGAGACCAAGCCACGGCCATAGAGGCCTACAATCGCTTCGAGCTGGGCATGATCCACCATTTTCGCCTGGAAGAAGAAGGCTTTTTCCCCGCTTTCGAACGCACCACCGGCATGACCCAAGGCCCCACCATGGTGATGCGCATGGAGCACGAACAGATGCGGGGTATTATGAAACAGATGCGCCAGGCTGCGGACAACGGCGATATGAAAGCCCTGGTCCGGGGTGGTGGCACCCTCCTGGTGCTCATGCAACAACACAATCTCAAGGAAGAGCAGATGCTCTACGCCATGGGGGATATGCACCTGGGTCAGGAGAGCGACAACCTGCTCAAGGAGATGCAGCGGATGTAGATGGCAGAGCAGAGCTGAAAAAATAGCGCTGAAAAAAGGTGGGGCCTGGAGGATCAGGGCTCACCTTTTTTTTGGGAAACAGCCAGCCTGTGTAGGATGTGGTGAGCTGTGCGAACCGCATCGTTTGAGAGCTGCCAAAACAACTCAAGCGTTTGAATTGTTTATGCAAAACCAACAGGATGATTGACGGGGGAAACAACTTGGATGATGGAATGTGGTCTTGATTGATGCGGTTCGCACGGCTCACCGCATCCTACATGAATGACACGGATGACACGGATGGTACGGGTAAAATCACGGTATCAACCAAATAAGCCCCACTGGATTCAGCTCTGTTCAAACAACCCACGCACCCGCTTAAGATCATCCGGCGTATCGACCCCGATCACCTCGTGTGAAGTCTCAACCACCCGAATTCGATAGCCGTGTTCCAAGGCCCTCAACTGCTCCAGGCGCTCCCGGGTTTCCAGGGGAGTGGGAGGGAGCTTTGAAAAAACCTGCAAAAAATCGGCCCGATAGACATAAAGCCCGATGTGGCGCAGCATTCCTTCCGGTTGGGGGCTGTCAGCCTCCCGGGTCAGGGGAATGGGGGCTCGGGAAAAATAGAGGGCAAACCCCTTTCGGTCGCACACCACCTTGACCACATCAGAGTTGATCGCCTCCGCTGGATTCGTCAAAGGGTGCGCAAGAGTGCCCATGGGAATCTGGGAATCTTCCCGCAAGGGTTGCAGGGCAGCGTCGATCATCTCCGGATTGAGCAGAGGCTCATCCCCCTGGACGTTAACCACCAGATCCGCCCCCAACCCCCGAACCGCCTCAGCTACCCGGTCGGTGCCGGAAACGTGATCGGGAGAGGTCATCACCGCTTCTCCGCCAAACCCCTTGACCACCGCCATAATGCGCTCATCATCCGTTGCCACACACACCCGGTCCACCCGGGCGCTTGCGGTGCGCTCATAGACGTGTTGAATCATGGTGCGACCGGCAATATCAGCCAGGGGCTTGCCCGGCAGGCGGCTCGACTGATAGCGGGCCGGTATCACGGCGACGACAGAATGGGCCATGGCGTCTTAGACTCCCCTCTTCTGCATCATTCGCTCTCTTCCTCGATTTCCCCCCGCCCCCCCCGACCATCCTCATAATAGGTCAGGTCAGCAGCGGCGACGCCCACCTTGACGTTGGCCTCCACCCGGATGGGCAGGCGGCGGTCGTCATCGGTAAACCAGATGGTGATGGCCCCGCTGTGGCGGAAAAGATCGGAATATTTGACCCGTATTTCAGCAGGATAGGCCTGAAACCAGCCGAGAGGGGTGGCGATATCCTTGGCCTCACCGACGGAGACCAGGGCTTCATAATGTTTTTTGCCATCCATGATGGGCAGTTTAAGCTTGGCACCAGGCTTGAAATCTTCCCTGGCGCGCAGGGCATAGACCACAGTGAGGGGATCGTTGGCTTCGGCAGAGACCTGTTGGACCCGCTCGATACGGCCCTTGTCCAGCTGGCGCAGGACCACCTCTTCCTCCCGGATAAACTGATGATCGGTCAGCCGATAGCGGCCATCCTTGAGCTGCTTTTTGATATAATGGATGGCGCTCCAACTGTCAGGCAGACGTATGCCGGAAGATTTTAAAAGATCTTCCACCGGGTGAAACCATTTCACCACACCGATGGATTCCAGAGTCGCCGTGATAAAAAAAAGGTCCGGCTTGGGCGCATCCAGGCGCATGGTGGCCTTTCCACCGGGCACCCCGATCCAGTGAATGTTAAAACGCAGAATCTCTCCAGGCGCTGCTCCCAGCTTGGGCCAGGTTTTCCGGGCAGCGGCGTTGGCCTCCGGAGAGATCAGCCCCTCACTGAACAGTGATTCCTCTCCCAGGAGGGTCTCCTCGGGAGCGGCCACAGCCAGAGAATGGCCCACGAAACCCGGCAGGCCCAAAACAAGCCCGATCACCAGGAGGCTCAATATGCGGATTGATTGCACGCTTTGTTCCATTTCAGTTGTGTGACGGCCTTTGTTAAAATGTTCTTTAAGAGGCTGTTTGGTGATTGCGTCCTGCTTGCCGCGGCGGCGTTAAAATCGTGCTCAAATCCTCACGTACTGGAGTACGCTCCGGTTTTCCGCGCGATTTTGCCTTGCCGGGGCGGCGCAATCCACAATCACCAAACAGCCTCTAAGAGCCGGGCGGTTTTGTGTTTAACCCCATTTCCGGTTCGTTGCCGGTGATAACGGCTTCTGCTAAGTTGTGACCGTTCTTTCAATACCCTTTTGAGGCCCAGGTTTCCACCCATGATCGACATCGAACACGCTTTTGAGGAACACCGCACCATGGTAGCGTCTTTGGCTGCCCTCACTCCGCTGATGACCACCATCGCCCAGCGTATGAGCGATTGCATCGCCCAAGGTGGTTGCATCTACTGGATGGGCAACGGCGGCAGTGCCGCTGACAGCCAACATCTGGCAGCGGAACTGGTGGGCCGTTTTACCCGGGAACGCCGGGCGCTGGCCTCGGTGGCCTTCACCACCGACACCTCCATTCTCACCGCTGTGGGCAACGATTATGGCTATGATCAGATTTTTTCCCGACAAGTGGAAGGGCTCTGTGGTCCAAAAGATGTCGTGGTGGGCATCTCCACTTCCGGCAACAGCCCCAATATTTTAAAAGCCATGGCAGCCGCCCGGGAGATAGGCGCCTATACGGTCGGCTTTACCGGCAAGGATGGGGGCGCTCTGAAATCCGCAGCGGATGACTGTCTGGTGGTACCCTCCCCCATTACCGCCCGGATTCAGGAGGGACATATTCTGGTGGGGCACATTCTCTGCGACTGGGTAGAGGCTTCGGTGATGGGCTCTGACACCCATGTTTGAAAACCGCCCCCACGTTCTCACCGCCCTGGAGACGGGATTTCAGGGACAAGCCATCCTGGTGGTGGGCGACATCATGCTCGACCGCTACCTCTGGGGGGATGTCTCCCGTGTCTCTCCCGAGGCCCCGGTCCCGGTGGTACGACTCATCCGGGAGACCGAAAGCTGCGGGGGAGCTGCCAACGTCGCTTTAAACCTCGCCCACCTGGGCCTCTCTCCACGGATTGCAGGCTATGTGGGGATGGATACCGAAGCCAAACAGTTGGTCAATATCCTGCAAAAAGCAGGCATCAACACCGATGCTGTCCACCCCCTGGATGATCGCCCCACCATCACCAAAACCCGGGTGATCGGCGGGCATCAGCAAATGCTGCGTCTCGACCGGGAAGAGACCCTGGCGATCCCCAAAAAAGATCAAAACGCCCTTTTACAGGCGATCCTGGCGGATTTAAATTCCGACACCCCACCCGCTGCGGTCATTTTGTCCGACTATGCCAAGGGGGTACTCTCCAAGGAGGTCTGCCAGGAGATCATCACCTGCGCCCGGACTCTGGGCTTGCCGGTATTGGCCGATCCCAAAGGGGTGGACTATCGCAAATATAAAGGGGCCACGGCCCTCTCCCCCAACCGCCAGGAGTTGGCCAGCGCCATTCCCCTGCAAGTGCGGGAGCTGGAAACCCTCCTCGCCGCCGGAGAGCGGTTTCGGGATGAGATCGGCGTTGATTTTTTGGCCGTCACCTTGAGCGAACAGGGCATTGCCCTCCTGGACGAAAAAGGCATCCAGCGCATTCCGGCCATGGCTCGGGAGGTGTTCGATGTGTCTGGTGCGGGGGATACGGTCATCGCCACCTTTACTGCAGGCCTCGCGGTGGGGTTGAGCCGGATGGACGCGCTGCAACTGGCCAATCTGGCTGCGGGAGTCGTGGTGGGCAAGGTGGGCACCACCCCCATCAACCGCCAGGAGCTGCGGGCGGCTCTCAGCACCAAAGAAGCCAAGGGGGAGTCGGAAAAAATCCGCACCCTGGAGGGAACTCTCGCCCAGGTAGAGGTGTGGCGGGAAAAGAATGACCGCATTGTTTTTACCAACGGCTGCTTCGACCTGCTCCACGCAGGCCACGTAGACTATCTGGAAAAAGCCCGCGCCTTGGGGGATCATCTGATTTTGGGACTCAACACCGACCGCTCGGTGCGCGCCCTCAAAGGCTCTACCCGCCCCATCATTCGGGAGCAGGACCGGGCAAGGGTGGTCGCCGCCATGAGTGCAGTGGATCTGGTGGTGCTCTTCGATGAAGAAACGCCTCTGCGGCTGATCCACGCCATCAAGCCCGACATCCTGGCCAAGGGGGCGGATTATACCGAAGAGCAGGTGGTGGGGGGGGTGGAGATCAAGGCCTGGGGGGGAAAAGTGGCCCTGGTCACCCTGGTGGAGGGACAATCCACCAGCCGGATTGTGGCGGATATCCGGGATGGCTCGGAGTGAGCGGTTCGGAGTAAGCCCAGGGGGATGGTTCCCAGTGAACCCAAGCTGAAAATTGGCCTTTCGTTTACTGATCCACCGGCGACAGGCCACCGTCATCTGAAAACAGGCCGGAACACGCTGAATCAACGAAAAAGCATCTTCATTTTTTCCACGGGAGTTTTTCCATGTTTATCGTAACGGGTGGTGCGGGCTTTATCGGAGCCAATGTGGTGGACGGTCTCAACCAACAGGGAGAGACCGACATCCTGGTGGTGGATAATCTGAAAAATGCCACCAAGTTTCGCAACCTGACCGATTTAAAATTTGCCGATTTCATGGATAAGACCGAATTTATGGAGAACCTCAAATCCGGGGTTTTCAACAACCATCCGGTAGAGGCCATTTTCCATCAAGGGGCCTGCTCCGACACCATGGAGTATGATGGCCGCTACATGATGGAAAACAACTTCACCTACTCCAAGGTGCTGTTTCATTATGCTGCCAGCAAAAAGACCCCTTTCATCTATGCCTCCAGCGCCGCTACCTACGGAGCCAGCTCAACCTTTGTCGAGCACCCCGACAACGAAGGTCCCCTGAATGTCTATGGCTACTCCAAGCTCCTCTTCGACCGCTATGTGGAACGGATTTTGGATCAGGTGGAAAGCCCGGTTGCCGGCATGCGCTATTTTAATGTCTACGGCCCCCGGGAGATCCACAAAGGCAAAATGACCTCCATGGTCAACCAGCTCCACGATCAAATCCGGGATAAGGGGGAGGCCAAGCTCTTTGAAGGGACTGGCGGTTATGGTCCCGGGGAGCAACGCCGGGATTTTATCCATGTCGGGGATGTGGTCAAGATCAATCTGTTTTTGGCCTCCGCCCCTCTCAAGCAGGGCATCTTTAATGTCGGCACCGGTCAATCCCGCTCCTTCAACGACATCGCCAACAGCGTGATTCAACTTCTCGGCAAGGGCAAAATCACCTACAAGGAGATGCCCGAAGTGCTGAAGGATAAATATCAGAGCTTTACCGAAGCGGACATCACCCGTCTGAAAAATGTCGGTTATGATCAACCCTTCGCCACTCTGGAAGCGGGGATTGCCGCCACCATGGAAGCCCGCAAAAAGCTGGAGGGGTGAGCTGACGGATTGATGTGGAATCTTGCGGGCCAAAGGCTTTTTTCGATTGTGACGCTCATGCATCTGAAAGTGTCGCCATGGGGCTATTTTCCCTCTGCCGCCCCTGCTGCCCCAGCCGCTTATACCTGGGGTTGGGCCTGGAACCCTCATGACTAGCGCCGCCCCCGTTCTGGTGGTGGGTCCGGCCTGGGTGGGGGATATGGTGATGGCCCAAAGCCTCTTCAAGGTGCTCAAAGCCCGCGCGCCCCTCGCCCCCATCGATGTTTTGGCCCCTCCCTGGAGCGCCCCTCTGATCTCCCGAATGCCCCAGGTGCGGCGGATGGTGACCATGCCCCTGGGTCACGGCCAGCTGGGCCTGGCAGAACGCTATCGGTTGGGCAAAAAACTCCGGAAAGAAGGGTATGGCGAGGCGATCCTGCTCCCCAACTCCCTGAAATCCGCCCTGACGCCTTTTTGGGCCAACATTCCCAAACGCACAGGCTTTGTCGGGGAGATGCGCTGGGGGCTTTTGAATCACGCCCGCAAGCTCGATAAATCCAAGCTCCCCCGCACCGTGGATCGCTTCATCGCCCTGGGACAGGAACCAGACACCCCCCTCCCCGATCCCCTGCCCCTGCCCCAACTGCAAGCTTCCCCTGAAAATGCCCGGCAGGTGATGGCCCGTCTGGGCCTTGCTGACACCGACCAACCCCTGCTCGTGCTCTGCCCCGGTGCGGAATATGGCCCGGCCAAGCTCTGGCCCGGGGAATATTACGGGGAGGTAGCCCGAAATCGAATTGCCAAAGGGTGGCGGGTGTGGGTGGTGGGGAGTCCCAAGGATAGTGCCACCGCCGCCCAGATTACTGCCCGTGCAGGAGAGGCCTGCCAGGACCTCACCGGCCAGACCTCTCTGGAGGAGGCGGTGGATCTGATCGCCCTGGCCCATGGGGTGGTGACCAACGATTCCGGCCTCATGCATGTTGCCGCCGCCCTGGATCGTCATGTCATTGCCCTCTTCGGCTCCTCCGACCCCAACCACACCCCGCCCTTGGGCGTAGACGTGGAGGTGCTCTCCCTGGGGCTGGCATGCTCCCCCTGCTTTGAACGCACCTGTCCGGAACAGCACCTCAATTGTCTGAAGGATATCCCTCCCGGTGAGGTGCTCAATCTTCTGGAAAAGAGGTCACTTTAAGCGCTGCGTGGGATCATCCATCCGCCGGAGCCAGAGCCACTCCCATGGGCAAAAAATCATTCCCGGAGTATCACCATGAGCCGTACTGAAAAGCCCCCGAAACCCGCCCACTATCTGGAATGGCTGGCGGTCAAAGGCTTGGTCTCCCTGGTGCGGGCAGGCTCACTGGATGGGGCCTACCGCCGTATTGGTGGGCTCTCACGCCTGGGCCGAAAGATTCTCCGCTCGGAGTGGAACTGGACCCTCACCAACCTGAAGCTGGTCTATGGCCCAAACCTCTCGGATGCAGCCCGGGAGCGACTGGCTACACTGGTATTCCGCAACCTGTTTTTCAGCCATATGGAGGGGATGCGGGTTAATGAAATCCAGTTCGAAAATGAAGGATTGCAGCATCTGAAGGCCGCGTGTGAAATGGAGCGGGGGGTGATCATCTGCGGGGTGCATGTCGGTTCCTGGGAGCCGGGATTAAAGCGCCTGGCCGAAGCGAGTGGCCGCCCCACGGTGATCGTCTATCGCCACGCCAACAATCCTTTAAGTGAAAGGGTGTTTCAAAAGCTCCGGGAACCCTATGGTGTGGAGTGGGTGGCCCGCCGAGATCCCCGGGGAGCGATGCAGGCGTTGCGGGATAAAAAAATCTTGGGATTGATGACCGACATCAACATTCGTCAGGGGGGGATTGCCGCCCCCTTCCTGGGGCTTCCCGCCATGACCCCTGTGGGCCCGGCCAAGCTCGCCATGCGCTTCGGCTCCCCCCTGCTGCCGATCATTGCCACCCGGGAGGCACAGGGGCGTTCGGTGTTTCGGGTGGGGGAACCTATCGAGCCGTTGGCCAAGGGGTTGGGAGAGAAGGGGGAGATTATGCTCACCACCCGGATCAACACCGCCTTTGACGACTGGATCCACACCTATGCCGAGCAGTATAACTGGCTCCACGCCCGCTGGCGCACCCGCCCGGATGGTGCCCTCTGGCGATATGACGATCCCCCCATCGATCAGATGTGGAAATCTCGCACCACGCCCTTTGCCACCTTGAGTGAGCGGGTGATGAAGATGATCTCCTGATATGCGTCTGCTCCTCATCAAAACCTCCTCCATGGGGGATCTGCTCCACACCCTGCCCGCGCTAACCGATGCCAGGCAGGCCGTCAAAGGGCTGGAGTGCCGGTGGGTGGCTGAAGAATCCTTTGCCCAGATTCCCCTCTGGCATCCCGTGGTCAAGGAGGTCATTCCCGTGGCGTGGCGACGCTGGCGCAAAGATCTGGCCAGTCCCAGGAGCCGGGGTGAAATCGGGCGTTTTATGGCGCAACTGCGCCAAGAGCCCCACGATCTGGCTTTGGATGCCCAGGGGCTTATTAAAAGTGCGGTGATAACAGGTATTGCCGGGGGGGTGCGGGCCGGGCCGGATTTTCACTCAGCCCGGGAACCCCTGGCGGCTCTGTTTTACAACCGACGCCACCCCTCTCCCAAAGGCCCCCACGCCGTCCATCGCCTCCGACGGCTTTTTGCCGAGGCCTTGGGCTATTCCCTGCCGGAAACACCCCCCGATTATGGCATCGATCCAGGTCGATTTGACGCGGTTCCCGCCGAGGAAGGGGCGTTTGTTTTTCTCCACGGCACCACCTGGCGCACCAAGCAGTGGCCCCAACGATTTTGGCGGGAGCTGGCTGGTATGGTCGCCAAGGCTGGGAGCGTGGTCATTCCCTGGGGGAGTGAGGGGGAAAAAATCCGGGCCGAGCACATTGCGGCGGTCAACCCTGAAAAGTGCCGGGTGTTGCCGAGGATGGATATCGAAGGGCTTGCCGCGATTCTCCTCAAAGCCCGGGGGGTGGTGGCTGCGGACACCGGTCCGGGACATCTGGCAGCGGCTTTAGGGGTGCCGACGGTCAACCTCTACGGCCCCACAAGCCCGGCTCTGACCGGTACTGTCGGAAACCACCAAGTACACCTCACCGGCAGCTGCCCTGATGCCCCCTGCCTCAAAAAAAAGTGCCCCTTTCCCCCAGTCGAAGACCTCCACCCCCCCTGCTTCGAAACCCTCCATCCAGAACAGGTCTGGCAGCAGTTGCAAGCCTGCACCGACCGAAGCAATCATCCCCATTGAGGAGAGCTTCGGCCACTGTGACCACTACCCGGCCCAGCTGTACCAATATGCATCACTCTGTGCCAAAATAACTCTGGAACAGACCAAACCGTCCCCTTTGATTCAGGACCGCTGCCATGCCCCCCCACCCCATCTCCGTGGTCATCATCACCCTGAACGCCGCTGATCAGCTCCCCGGATGCCTCGAAAGCGTGCCCTTTGCCGATGAAATCCTGATTGTCGATTCCGGCTCCACCGACCAAACCGGCCAGATCGCTGAAAAATTCGGTGCCCGGGTTTTAAAGCAATCATGGTTGGGCTTCGGCCCCCAGAAGCAATTCGCCGTAGCCCAAGCCAAAAACCCCTGGGTGCTCTGTCTGGATGCCGATGAGGCCGTGGATGAAACCCTGGCAGCCAGCCTGCAAAAAGAGATCGAAAATCCTGGTTATCTGGCCTACCGGATGGCCCGACGCAATCGCTTTATGGGGCGTTGGTTGGGGCATGGGGAGGGATACCCCGATGAAAAACTGCGTTTTTTTCACCGGGATCATGCCCAGTGGAGCCGGGAGCCGGTACATGAAGAGGTGGTGACTGAAAAGGCGGTGGGCAGGCTTCAGGGAGAAATTCGCCACCGTTCGGAAGAGGGGCTGGAGAGTTATCTGGCCAAGCAAAACCGCTATACCACGGTGCAGGCCGAGGCGTTGGTGGCTTCCGGCAAGAAAATCAGCCCGAGGCACCTGCTCCTCTCCCCCCCGGCCCGTTTTATCAAATTTTATATTTTGCGCCGGGGCGTTTTGGATGGCCTGCCCGGTTTTGTCCACTGCATGATCGGCGCTTTCAGCAGCTTTTTAAAGTATGCCAAAGCCCTCTCCCTGGTTCGGGAAAAAACCGGGTAGGAAAGTTTGAAAACAGTTTTTCAACAAAGCCTGAAACGAAACAGCAGATACCCGGACTTCAACGCTTGGGGGTATCTTGTGGCCCGATCCAAAAGAAGGGATTGTGGGCTATCTCCCACAGGTGACCATCGGGATCCTTGAAGTAGCCGGAATAGCCTCCCCAAAACACCTTTTGTGGCGTTTTGACCAGCTCAGCCCCCGCCGCTACGGCCTCAGCCATCACCTGATCCACCTCCACTTCTGAAGCCACATTGTGGGCCAGGGCAAAGCTGTTGAAGCCACGCCCTTCCCCGGATACCGTGGCATCCTCTGCCAGGGCTTTCCGGGAATAGAGTCCCAGCCAGCTGCCGTTCAAGGTGAAAAAGGCCACCCCCTCCCCCGGAGAATCCATTTTCGGAAACCCCAAGCCATCCTGGTAAAAACGGACCGACTTTTCCAGATCATCAACCCCCAACGTGATCATGCTGATACGCGGCTGCATGGCACTCCTCCCAGCTTTCCCGGTAAACCCATCCAATCAGTGGCCTGCCAGCAGGCTCTGATAGAGGGTGATGAGCTTTTCGGACATCTGCGTGAGAGAGAGCGATGCCACCGTCTCCCGGGCAGCACCTCCCATCCTCCGGCGATTTTCACCCGCCATCAGATAGCCCATGTTTTCCACAAGCTTTTCCAGGTCCAGGGCATCCCCCAAAAGACCGTTGTCGCCATGATGGATCAGATCCACTGCCCCACATTTCAAGGAGGAGATCATCGGCAATCCGGCAGCCATGGCTTCCAGGGCGACGTTGGGAAAGGGATCATAAAGGGTCGGCAGCACAAAGGCGTCGGCCATACCGTAAAAGGGCGGCGTCTCCTCCTGGGGTCCGGCCAAAATCACCCGCCCATCCAGGGGGGATCCTGCCATTTTCCCCTTGAGTCGCCGAGTGGATTTATCCTTGCCCACCACCACAAGATAAACCGACTCAGGCAGCTTTTTCAGGGCTTCCAGCAAAATCGGCACCCCCTTGCGCTCAAACCCGGAGCCGACAAAAAGAAACACCACGGCATCGAGGGGAACACCCCACTTTTGACGCATCGCTTCACGGTGTTTCAGGGATAGATCCGGGTGAAAACGATCCAGATCCACCCCGCTATAGATCACATGCATCCGCTCCCGGGGAAAGCCATAGTGGTGGTGGATCTCCTCCTGCACCATACGGGAGTTGCAGATGACCGCCTTGAGCTGGGGGCTGGCGTAAAGCCCTTTTTCCGCTGCCAGGACATAGTGATGATAGGGGCTCAGAGCGCTCCCCAACCGGGAGGACCAACCCCGGGCGCGGGCGCGCTGGATGAGCCATTCCCGATGGACCCCATCCCCGGCCCGGTAGAGATCGCAACAGGGAATGTGGATGTGGGACTGGACCAGATCAAACCGGGAGGCGGTGAGTTTATGACAGACACAGCGGGCAAACCCCCAATCCCGCCAAAACCGCCCCAGATAGGGGGGAGAGCAGAGCAGACGGGCCATGCCGCTCTCCTCGCGCTGCCAGCTGCGGGCCACCAGGGTGATTCCCACCCCCTGTTTTTGCAGTGCCCCTACCGCCCGGGCCAAAAACCGCTCCGCCCCACCAAAGGCGGTATAACGCTGGCGGATCAGCGCCAGGGTCATGGGTTTGGAGGCGCTCCCGGAGGATTTTGTGGGGTTGGAGGCCTCCCCCTGCTCCAGGGCGTTTGAACTGGCTGCGCTTTTTTCGTACATTTTCCCCTGGCCCGACGCTCTCGGTCATAAAGCCCGGGGGTGTGCTCCGGACTGGATATTCTTAACAAAGGGAGTTGAACTTATGCCCAACAACCGGTCCGGATCAAGGTGGCCCCGTCCCTCATGACACCCTTACGCATGCTTCACACCGAATCCTCCCTCGGCTGGGGGGGGCAGGAAATCCGTATCCTGACTGAATCTGCAGGCTTCGTCCAACGGGGCCATTCAGTTAAAATTTTAGCCCCCCGCCAGAGCAATATTTTTAAAGTGGCCGGGAATTATGGCGTCGAAGCGGTCCCCTGTGAGATGGGGGGGAAAAACATCCCGAGCCTGAGAGCCACCATTCAAACACTCCGGGAGCATCCCGCAGATATTCTGCTCAGCCACAGCTCCACCGACAGCTGGCTAGGCGCCATCGCCACCCGGTTTATTTCCACGCCCCCCCCCATCATCCGGGTGCGTCACGTCTCCACCGGGGTACCCACCAACTGGCCCACCCGCTGGCTCTACAGCCGGGCCGCCCGGCACATCGTCACTACCGGTGAGATGGTCCGGGAACAGATGATCCGGGTGAACGGCTTCCCTCCTGAGCAAATCACCTCCATCCCCACCGGCATTGACCGGGAAAAATTTAAACCGGGAGACCAACTCACTGCCCGAAAAAAACTGGGACTACCAGAGAGTGGCTTGATCGTCGGCATGGTGGCCACCATGCGCAGCTGGAAGGGGCATAAGTTTTTACTCCCGGCCTTCGCCCAAATGCAAGATCAGCAGGCCCGGTTGCTCCTGGTGGGAGATGGCCCGGTGCGGGGTAACATCGAACGCCAGATTGCGGAGTTAAATCTGAAAGAACGGGTGATTTTGGTGGGTAATCAAGAAAATGTCCCCCCCTGGTTGCAGGCGATGGATCTGTTTGTGCTCCCCTCCTATGGCAACGAGGGCATTCCCCAGGGGCTGATGCAGGGGATGCTCACGGGGCTGCCGGTGATCACCACCCGGGTGGGGGGAATCCCGGAGATCGTCGAGGATGGTCAGACCGGTATTTTGTTGAGCCCCAAAGATGTCCCGAGCCTTACCAACGCCTTGAATGAACTCCTGAGCCACCATGAGCGCCGCCAACAGATGGGCCGCAACGCCCTCCAAGTGGCCCAAGAGCGGTTTGGCCTGGAGATCATGTTGGATCGCATGGAAGAGATCATCCGCCGAATCATCGCCGCCCCTTGATCCAATCAGACCATTTTGGCTACAGGATTGCTATCAGCTGATTCTTTGCAGACTCAATGCTATCAATGACAATCCATTTTATTAACAAAAAGTCACTGTGCTTGATTTTTCAAGGAATGATGGTAGGTTGATCCATAGGTAATCTCACTTCAAATGAATTGTCTTCGGGGGGAAGCATCATGCAAGTCCAGACAAATTCATCTGGCACCTACATTATCACCATTCCTGTGCGCTTCACATTTAAAGAGCATAAAATATTTCATTCAATCTACTGCAACAACAAAAAACATTCAAAATATATTCTTGACATGAAGAACGTCACTTACATTGATAGCAGTGCTTTAGGCATGATTCAACTGCTTGGAGATCACGAAAGCGTCGCCAAGAGGCAGGATCTGAAAATCATCAATACCAGCAAAAATGTCAAAAAGATGCTGCATATTTTCCAGTTTGACAAGCTATACACCATTACCTGAAAAGATCATCGACCCGTAAGCAGACCGCGAAAAATTCCCAGCATCCAGCGAAGCCCCCTCACCCCCTTCCGCCCCCTGTGACAGCTTTTCTGGCCGTCTTACTCCAGGGCAAAACGATTCTCCCAGGCAGCTATTAATTCAACATTTAGCCCCATCAAAAAACATGACCCAGTAGAATGAGACATAACTGACAGCCACTCTGTAAAGATTCCGTAACAGCTGTAAAGAAAGCATCACATTTCTTGACTCCTGTCCCCCCGGTGCTAGAGTCCAAAACCATAAGGCATGTCATTTCAAGGGACTTATTTATGGATGAACAAGGGGATGTACGATGAAAATTGAAAAAGATAAACGGGGCCACGTCATCTCTCCAACGGAACACTTCACCTTCAAGGAGCACAAAGAGTTTCATTCAGCTTATGCCAGAATCAAAAAGCCCACCAAATATATCCTCGACATGAAAAATGTCAAATATGTCGATAGCAGTGCTCTGGGTATGATTCAGCTATTGGGGGATCACAGCAGCGTGAAGAGTAAACGGGATATCAATATCATCAATGCTCACGAAAACGTGAAAAAGTTTTTTACCATTTTTAATTTCGACAAGATGTACCGCATTTCCTGAATGTGAGGCTATCCAAGAGGGGAACCCTCAGACCGCCATGCTGTCAGGTGCCATGGGGGTTCTTTCCTGGAAAAACGCTATCCTTCCCTTCCCCCTGTACAACATAAAGATCACCCCGGATCAAAGCCTGCCGACTCCACCGATTTTGACTCTTTCCCGCTTTTTTTCATCTCCTGCGCCAGCATAATACAACTCCTGTCAGGCCTGGAAACATGGATCCATTTTCAGGTGAGAGAAAATCTGCCAGCTTGCAGGCCAGCAAAACTTGTAACTATTCAGCTTCGTTAGACTGCATGAAGGAGGGCCGCTGACCTTCAAACAGCAATTGCAGGGCTTCGGAAGCG
>JADFZT010000077.1 GCA_015232395.1 Magnetococcales bacterium
TGGTGAGATTTTCACATCAAGCAGTCAACTGGCCTGGGAATGCTATCAAGCTTGAACGGACTTTTTTCGGGGGACTCCTGCATGAGCCATGGGTACGGTCAGCCCCAAAGTCAGGACACCCAGGAGCAGGCCACGGACAAACGGAGACCTGAAAGTGCGAACCGGTCGAACTGCCAATGTTTGCAACAAGCGTTGTCTGTAGCCTGAAAAAGCCATCACATAAGATTTCAAGGTGTTCTCCTGACTTGCTCCACCCATCGGTTGAAACAGGGTGTTACGAGGTTAAAGGGTTTGATCTGCACCGATCCCGCCCCATAAATCCTTTGAGTTGGGTTGCTTCTGGAAAAATGATACTAAGAAAGAATACGGTGTGCTGGCAATAGTGGACACGCTTTATTCAATCCATCTTTTGTATATTCACACGAACACGGCAGGTACCAAATTTCAACCCATTGAACTCCCCAGGCCCCTCGTTCACCGCATCAAAGGGAAATCTGTTGGATAAACCGGACCCAGAAAGTTTCGGCAAGATTCCACCCCCCTGTACCTCCTGTTAAATCCCCTCTATTTTTTGATCCGTTCCAAATGGTTCATCACACTGCCATGAAACCAAAAGTGGAATCCACCTCAATCTCACCCACCATCACACCTCACCCCCCCATTCAGGCAGACCAAACAACCGATTCTTATCGATTCCCGACAATCTTTCCCAGTCCTATAACCATTTTGTTTTGCCATGATACTTGTTTCCTCTCTGTATACGCCATCCCAACATGGAAATTGAAACCATACTCGGAGGGAAAGCTATAGCAAACATGCCATCGGGCTTGCTTCAGTGAGGCAGATAGTCGTGTCGACACTATCCGGGATTCATGTCGAAATCAGTGAAATGAGTCATCATGAGCTTGATTAACTTCAGGAATTTACTTGAACACGGATTAGTGTGTTGACATTAGCATCATCATATATCACTATAGTATGTTTACAGGGTCGGATTATCTGATCAAATATAACTTTTACCCGCTACAGAAAAATTATCAGGCAAAATAAAGATGCAAAAATCCAAGTTTATACTGATGTTTATGTTTTTTATCGTTGGCATGTCAACCGTTATGACGAAAGCCTTGGCCCAAAACCTTTCTGCCACAGTGGCTCAGGCATTGAAAAGCTATCCGGAGGTGGCCGCACTTCACTACGAAAGCCTGGCGGCCAACGAGCGAATAGGACAGGCCCGTTCGGGTTATTTTCCAACGCTGAATCTACGCGGTGGTGATGGCTATGAATATGCCGACAACCCTGCCACCAGAGGCCGGACCGGAGGGGATGACGAGCTGGAACGCACCGAACTCAGCCTGACCCTGCGTCAAAATCTGTTCCAGGGGCTGGGTACACGCTCATCGGTGGAAAGTGCCCAGGCTGGCGTCTTGGGGGCCAAATGGAAAGAGCGGGGAGTGAGCGAAGAGATTGCGCTAAAGGTGACCAAGGCCTATCTCGACGTTCTCCAGGAAGAGCGGCAAATCCAACTGGCCAAGGAAAACCTCAAGGCTCACCAGGGAATTCTCACCCTGGTGCAAAAACGCATCAAACAAAATCTCAGCAGTCGCTCCGAGGAGAGCCAGGTTCTGGCAAAAATCAAGAATGTCGATGCGGTCATCACCCGATCCGAAGGGGCTCTTCTGGATACCCAAAACAATTTCGTCACTCTGGTAGGTGAACAACCGGAGTCGCTGAACACCCCCCCCCTTCCCACAGCACTTTCCGACGACCTGGAAAGCGCCATTCTCATCGCCCAGAAAAACAATGCCGACGTGATCAAGGCCCAAGCCCTGGTCGCTCAGGCAAAGGCCGAAATTCAGCAACGCAAATCCGCCTTTTATCCCAGTGTGGATCTGGAATTGACCGGCAACCTGGACCGTAACCTTTCCGGCACCCCAGGTCGCAGCGAATCCTTCAGCACCATGCTGGTCATGAACATGAACCTGTTTGCGGGGGGATCTGATTTTTATCGCGTCCGGGAAGCAGAGTTTCTGCTCAAGCGTAACCAAAGCAACCTGGAACGTATTCTTCGGGATGTCGCCGAGGCGGTCAAAGAGGCTCACAACGCCTGGATGGTCGCGCAATCCCAGCACAAAACCTTTGCCTCCCAGGTCATTACAAACCAAAAAGTACGAAAAGCCTACCAACAACAATATCTATTGGGCAAGCGGACACTCCTGGATCTGCTGGATGCCGAAAATGATCTGTTTATCTCCCGTAGCAATGAATCCCGGGAGCAAAATCGCACACTGTTTGCCGCCTATCGGCTCTTGACCGCCCAGGGGAAACTATTGGAATCATTCGGTATCGCCTCCCCATCAAGCCTACCGTGAGTCGGTCAACCAATATTCCAAATAACTTTAAAAATGACATTTAAGGGTTTGGCACGAGGGGACAGGTCATGAGCAAGCAGGGGTCGGAGTCGGGAGGCTTATGGTTGGATAACGGCATGCCTCTCCCAGGTGAATCGGGTGTGGAAACGGGGTTTGGCGGATTCCCGGGGGGTGGGTTTACAGGAGGCGGGCTTGGCAGTGGTGAAACCATTCTGCTGGCTCAAAATGAACCGACGGGCCAATCGGATGAAACCCAATCCCCCGGTGACTCCCCTCCCCCGGCTGAAACCAACGATGGATCCAGCAGTGGCGGCGCTGCCGAGACTCTTCTGGCAAAACCACCCCCCGGCACAGTCCTGGAGGTAGATGTTGTTTCCGGAGAAGAGGTCAAGATCGATGCCAATGACTCCGACGTTCTGGAAATCAAGATCGTCGATGGTCAGGTGCATGTCTCCTTTGTCGATGGGGCCGTCCTGATCCTGCAACAACCGGGTGGTAGCAATAGTAATATCCCCCCCATCCAATCTGTAACCCTGCTGGACAAGGTGGCCACTTTTTCCGCCGACGCCCCTTATGTCAACGACACCTCTACCCCACAAACCACACCGACCACCACAACCACCCCATCCACGCCGACTTCCACAACTGTCGAACCTGAAGAAAACACCGATGAGCCACAGGAAGAAGAGACCACCACCGATTCGACTGTGGATCCCCCGGATCTGACCACCCCCACGACGACCACAACAACAACGACCAGCCCCCCCTCAAACACCGATTCCAATATGGTGGGCAATCTGGTCTCCCAGTCCAATGAAGCGCCGCTGATCACCCTGTCGTCAGACGATTTAACCGCCCCGGAAAATACCAGCTTCACTTTGAGGGAAATCCAGGTCGAGGATTCCGATGGAGACAACCTCACCGTAACCCTCTCCAGCAGTGGTGGTGAGGCGCTCTCTCTGACCGACAGCGATGCAGCCTCCATCACCTTGGTGGATGGAAATGGCTCTGATGGCGAAATCTCCCTGAGTGGTTCGGCGACCGACTTGAATACCGTTTTGGCGGCTGGGGTCGAGGTGGCGATGGGGACGGAAGATCTCACCCTGCTGGTGGGGATTGTCGATGATGCCAGCAACGCCGGTTCAGATCAGGATAGCCTGGTTGTCACTGTCAACAATGCCCCCCAAATCGATCTGGCCACGCCCCGGGAGATGGCAGAATTTTACAGCGTCACCCTGAACGATCTTTCGGTGGCCGATGCCAATGGGGATGAACTGACTGTTGTTTTGACCAGCGATGGCGGGGATGGTCTCGCCTTTGTCAATGTGGATGCCGCTTCGGTGGATGCCTTGGATGTGGATGGGTCTGATGGCAGCCTCTCCATCAGTGGTTCGGTGGCTGATCTAAACACCGTTCTGGCTGCTGGTGTACGGGTGAGCGCTGGCGAAGTCGATTTTTCCCTGACCATGACCGCCACCGACGACGGTGTGGGTAACTTGACCAGCAGTAATTCCATGGCGTTTACCGTCAACAACGCCCCGATCAATACCGTGCCGGATGCCCGGGAGAGTGAGGGAAACATCCCCACGGTTTTGACGGATCTGAGGGTCGCTGATATCGATGGAGACACCCTGACCCTGGTTCTTGCCACCAGCAACAACGAAGCGTTGGCATTTTTAGATATGACCGCCGGAAGCGTCACCGGCATCGATACCGATGGCTCAGACGGCTCCCTCTCCATCAGTGGCTCTGTGGACGACCTGAATGGGGTGTTGGCTGCCGGTGTGGAAGTGACCCCCGGTGTGGTGGCGTTTATCCTGACCATGACCACCACCGATGATGGTCAAAACAGCCTGGCGGATGTCGATACGGTCGCGTTTACAGTAGAGGTGAACAATGCCCCGGTAAACACGGTACCCAGCAGCCAGGAAGTTGTGGAAAACAACACAACGATCCTCACCAATCTCTCCGTCGCTGATGAAGATGGCGATGCTTTGACCCTGGTTCTGACTACCAGCAACAGCGAAGCCCTGGCTCTTACCAACATCAACGCTGGAACGGTCACCGGCATCGATACGGATGGTTCCGACGGCTCCCTCTCCATCAGCGGCGCTGTGGAGGAGCTGAATGCCGTGTTGGCTGCTGGCTTGGAAATAACCTCCGGCGTGGATGATTTTATCCTGACTGTGACCACCACCGATGACGGTGAGGGTTACCTGGAAGATGTCGATAGTATCGCTTTTACGGTTTTGGCCAACGACGCCCCCGTCAACACCCTGTCCAGCCCCCAGGAGATGGCTGAAAACAGCACCACAACCCTCTCCGACCTTCGGGTGGCCGATACCGATGGCGATACCCTGACCC
The DNA here is from genome assembly GCA_015232395.1 of Magnetococcales bacterium. Taxonomy (NCBI): domain Bacteria; kingdom Pseudomonadati; phylum Pseudomonadota; class Magnetococcia; order Magnetococcales; species Magnetococcales bacterium. The sequence continues at coordinate 4,734 of JADFZT010000077.1, forward strand.
TGGTTTTGGCTACCAGCAATCATGAAGCGCTGGCCTTTTCCAACCTCAACGCAGGTCAGGTCACCGGGGTCGATACCGATGGCTCTGACGGTTCTCTCACCATCATTGGCAGTGGGGATGAGATCAATGCCGTGTTGGCGGCTGGATTGGAAATAACCTCGGGGAGTGGGGATTTTTCGTTGACGGTTGTCACCACCGATGATGGCCCGGGAACCCTCTCCGACAACGATACGGTCGCCTTTGGCGTCAACAATGCCCCGGTCAACACCCTCCCTGGGGGGCAGTCGGTGGCGGAAAACAGCACGACGACGATTTCCAATATATCGGTAACCGATCCCAACGCTGACGGGGATCTTTTGACCCTGGTTTTCTCCACCAGCAACAACGAAACAATCGCTTTCGCTGATATCAGCGCCGGAAACATCACCGGCACGGATACCGATGGTTCCGATGGCTCCCTAACCGTCAGTGGCAGCACCGACGAACTGAACGCCCTCCTGGCAGCCGGATTGGAGGTCACCTCAGGCATCGATGACTTTACCCTGAACATGACCACCACCGACGATGGCGCAGGGGCTCTCTCAGAGAGCGGCTCGGTGGACTTTTCCGTCAACAATGCCCCGGTCAATACGGTGCCTGGCACACAAACGGTGGATGAAAACAGCACCACGACGCTGACGGATATTTCCGTATCCGATGCCGATGGTGGTGCTTTGACCCTGGTGATCTCCACCAGCAATGGCCAAGCAATCGCCTTTACCAATGTCAACGCCGCACGACGCGTGGTGAAGATTGATGTCGATGGCTCGGACGGTACCTTGAGCCTCCGCGCCACCGCCAACGGTCTCAATTCCATATTGGCTGCCGGATTGGAAATATCCTCCGGGGATGAGGATTTTACCCTGACCGTCACCACCACCGACGGCGGAACCGGCGCTTTGGTGGATAGCGATACCATTGCCTTCGAGGTTGGGAGCAACAGCGCTCCGGTCCATAGCGTGCCGGATGCCCAGGAAGTGATCGCAGGAAGCACCACCACCCTCTCCAACCTGGCCGTGACCGACCCCGACGGCGACACCCTGACCTTGACGCTTTCTACCAGCAACGGCGAAGCGATGGCCTTTGCCGATGTCACTGCCGGGGATATTACGGCGACCGATGTGGATGGTTCCGACGGCTCTCTCACCATCAGTGGCAGTGCGGAAGAGATCAACAGCGTGCTCGCCGCCGGGGTGGAAGTGACTGCGGGCACAGAGGAGTTCACCCTGACTGTTACCACCACTGATGATGGTACAGGTACACTGTCTGATAGTGATACGGTGGCTTTTGACGTCAACAACGCCCCTGTGCTGGAGAATGCCACTTTGGCGGTGGATGAAGATGCCGCCAATGGCGATCTGGTGGGATCTCCGGTAACGGGCAGCGATGTGGACGGGGATGCCCTCACCTACACCATTACCGGCGGCAATGGGGATGGAATTTTCACCATTGAGGCTGACACCGGCCAGATCACCATCGCCGACAACAGCAACCTGGATTACAGCACCACCAGCCAATATCTCCTGACGGTGGAAGCCTCGGATGGAACGGCTACGGATACGGCGACGGTATCGGTGGATATCGGCAACATCAACAACGCCCCGGTGCTGGAGGATACCAACTTGGCAGTGGATGAAAATGCCGCCAATGGCGATCTGGTGGGATCGCCGGTGACGGGCAGCGATGTGGACGGGGATGCCCTCACCTACACCATTACCGGCGGCAATGGGGATGGAATTTTCACTATTGATGCCGACACCGGTCAGATCACCATCGCCGACAACAGCAATCTGGATTACAGCACCACCAGCCAATATCTCCTGACAGTGGAAGCCTCGGATGGAACGGCTACGGATACGGCGACGGTATCGGTGGATATCGGCAACATCAATACCGCCCCGGTCTATGAAGATGCCACCCTCTCCGTCAGGGAAAGTGCCAGCGACGGTGATGCGGTCGGCTCCCCGGTGACCGCCACTGACGTGGATGGGGATACGCTAACCTACAGCATCACCGCTGGAAATGACGACGCCATCTTCGCCATCGACGAAAGCTCCGGCCAGATCACCATTGCCGATAACAACCATCTGGATTATGAGGATGAAAGATCCCACACCCTGACGGTGGAAGCCTCTGACGGAACCGCGACCGACACAGCCACGGTGACGATTGGTGTCACCAACGTCAATGACAACACCCCATCGATCAGTGATGCCACGCTGTCAGTGGATGAAGATGCCGCCGATGGCGATCTGGTGGGGTCTCCGGTGACGGGCAGCGATGCCGACGGCAACAGCCTCTCCTACAGCATCACCTCAGGCAACACCGACGCCATTTTTACCATCGACTCAAGCTCGGGTCAGATCTCCATCGACGACAATACCAACCTGGATTACAGCACCACCGATCAATACACCCTCACGGTGGAGGCCTCGGATGGAAGTCGTTCCGATACAGCTACAGTCACGGTGGATATTGGTGATGTGACATCGGTCACTTTGGATGTGGACGACAACGCCCCAGCCGAAGCAGGTGGTGTGGCCACGGTGACGGCAACATTGGATGCGGTATCCGCTCAAGATGTCACGGTGACGCTGGCTTTGAGTGGTACAGCGACGGGGAATGGTACCGATTATACCGCGAGTGGGACTTCCATTGTCATCTCGGCAGGAGATACCACCGGCACCATCACCTTGACCGGGGAGGATGATGCGCTGGATGAAGCGGGTGAGACCATCATTGTCGATATCGATTCGGTGACCAACGCCAGTGAAAGCGGCACCCAGCAGGTCACAGCAACCATTGCCGATGACGACGATCCCCCCAACGTAACCTTGAGCCTGGATGATAATGCTCCGGCTGAAGCTGGTGGGGTAAGCACGGTGACGGCAACGCTGGATGCCGCTTCGGGGCGGGATGTGACGGTGAACCTGGCTTTTTCGGGTACCGCGACCGACGGGGGGGCCGACTATAGCGCGAGTGGGGCCTCTATCGTTATCGCTGCTGGAGAGACCACCGGCACCATCACCCTGACCGGGGTGGATGATGCCCTGGATGAAGCCGGTGAGACCGCTATCGTTGATATCGACTCGGTGACCAACGGCACGGAAGATGGTTCCCAGCAGGTGACGGCGACTATTGCCGACGACGACGATGCCCCCAACGTCACTCTGAGTATCGATGACACCACCCCAGATGAAGCCGGAGGGGTGGCCACGGTGACGGCGACTCTGGATGCCGCTTCCGGTCGGGATGTGACGGTCAATCTGGCTTTGAGTGGTACGGCGACGGACGGAGGGACTGACTATACCGCGAGTGGAGCCGCCATTGTCATCGCGGCAGGAGATACCACCGGCACCGTCACTTTGACCGGGGTGGATGACGCCCTGGATGAGGTGGGAGAGACAGCCATTGTTGATATCAGCAGTGTCGTCAATGGTACGGAAGATGGTTCCCAGCAGGTGACAGCGACCATTACCGACGACGACGATCCCCCTAACGTCACCTTGAGCCTGGATGACAACGCCCCAGCCGAAGCAGGCGGTGTCGCAACCGTAACCGCCACGTTGGATGCCGCTTCCAGTCAGGATGTCACGGTCAATCTCGCTTTCAGCGGCACGGCGACCGACAGTGGGACCGACTATACGGCGAGTGGAGCCGCCATTGTGATCGCAGCTGGAGACACCACCGGCACCATCACCTTGACCGGGGTGGATGACGCCCTGGTCGAAGGGGATGAGACCGCTATCGTCGATATCTCTTCGGTGACCAACGGCACAGAGGACGGTACCCAGCAGGTGACGGCGACCATCGCTGACGATGATTCCCCGGACGTGACTTTAAGCATTGATGACACCACTCCAAATGAAGCGGGTGGCGTGGCCACGGTCACGGCTACCCTGAGCGAGGCTTCCCCCCAGGATGTCACGGTGACCCTGGCTCTCTCCGGAACCGCTACGGGGAGTGGTACGGACTATACCGCGAGTGAAACCTCCATCGTCATCTCCGCGGGAGATACCACCGGCACCATCACCCTGACAGGGGTGGATGATGTCCTGGATGAAGCGGGTGAGACCGCCATCGTCGATATCGATTCGGTGATCAACGCCAACGAGGATGGCGCCCAACAGGTCACAGCGACCTTTGCCGATGACGATGATGCCCCCAGCGTCACCTTGAGTATCGATGACACCACCCCGGCAGAAGCAGGTGGCGTGGCCACGGTGACGGCCACATTGGATGCCGCTTCCGGTCGGGATGTGACGGTCAATCTCGCCTTTTCCGGCACGGCTACGGACAGTGGAACCGATTATACCGCGAGTGGGGCCTCCATCGTTATCGCCGCAGGGGATACCACCGGCACCATCACCCTGACCGGTGTGGATGATGCCTTGGATGAGGCGGGAGAGACTGCGGTTGTTGATATCAGCAGTGTCACCAACGGTACGGAAGATGGTTCCCAGCAGGTGACGGCGACTTATGCCGATGACGATGATGCCCCCAGCGTCACCTTGAGTATCGATGACACCACCCCGGCAGAAGCGGGTGGCGTGGCCACGGTCACAGCCACATTGGATGCCGCTTCCGGTCGGGATGTGACGGTCAATCTCACCTTTTCCGGTACGGCCACGGACAGTGGGACCGATTATACCGCGAGTGGAGCCTCCATCGTTATCGCCGCAGGAGATACCACCGGCACCATCACCTTGACCGGGGTGGATGATACCCTGGATGAGGTGGGAGAGACCGCTATTGTTGACATCAACAGTGTCACCAACGGTACGGAAGATGGTTCCCAGCAGGTCACGGCAACTTACGCCGACGATGACGACCCTCCCAACGTCAGCTTGAGTATCGATGACAACGCCCCAGCCGAAGGGGGTGGTGTGGCCACGGTCACAGCCACTCTGGATGCGGCTTCTTCTCAGGATGTCACGGTGGCTCTGTCCCTTTCCGGCACCGCCACGGGGAGTGGTACGGATTATACGGCCAGCGCAACCTCCATTGTCATCGCCGCTGGAGATACCACCGGCACCATCACCTTGACTGGGGTGAATGATGCCTTGGATGAAGCGGGAGAGACGGTCATTGTCGATATCGATTCGGTGACCAACGGCGCTGAAGATGGCTCTCAGCAAGTCACAGCAACCATCGCCGACGATGATGATGCCCCCAGCGTCACCTTGAGTATCGATGACACCACCCCAGCCGAAGCGGGTGGCGTGGCCACGGTGACGGCCACACTGGATGCCGCTTCCGGTCGGGATGTGACAGTCAATCTCGCCTTTTCCGGCACGGCCACGGACAGTGGAACCGATTATACTGCGAGTGGAGCCTCCATCGTCATCGCAGCTGGAGATACTACCGGCACCATCACCTTGACCGGGGTGGATGATACCCTGGATGAGACTGGTGAAACCGCCATTGTTGACATCAGCAGTGTTACCAACGGTACGGAAGATGGCTCCCAGCAGGTGACGGCGACTCTGGCTGACGATGACGACCCACCCGATGTCACTCTGAGCATCGACGACACCACCCCGGGTGAAGCGGGGGGAGTGGCGACGGTGACGGCGACATTGGCTGCTGCCTCTGGCCAGGATGTCACGGTCAATCTCGCTTTGAGCGGTACGGCTACGGATGGTGGAACCGATTATACCGCGAGTGCGGCCTCCATCGTCATCGCCGCAGGAGACACCACCGGCACCATCACCTTGACCGGGGTGGATGATACATTGGACGAAGCGGGAGAGACCGCCATTGTCGATATCAGCTCAGTCGTCAACGGCAATGAGGCCACCGCCCAGCAAGTAACCGCCACCTTTGCCGATGATGATGATCCCCCCGAGGTGACCCTGAGCATCGACGACGACACCCCCACCGAGGCCGGTACCGATGTGGCCACGGTGACCGCCACCCTGGATGCGGCCTCCAGCTACGATGTGACGGTCGATCTGGCTATTTCCGGCACCGCCACCGATACCACCGACTATACGGCGAGCGGAACTTCCATCACCATCGCCGCCGGAGACACCACCGGCACCATCACCCTGACCGTTGTCGATGATGACGATGATGATAATGACGAAACCATCATTGTCGATATCGATGGTGACCCCACCAACGGCACGGAAGGCACCCCCAACCAGGTGACAGCCACCATCACCGATGATGATGACGCCGGCGGCAGTACTATTACCGTGACGGCAGACAATACCTTTACCGGCACTTTTTCCGATGGTGTGGTGGATACGGTGGTCTGGGACGGAATTTTTAGCGTCGATCTATCGGACTTCAACAAAGACGAAGATATCATCGATTTGCTGAATTCAACCTTTACTGGACAAGGTGCTGTCACCGGAACGGTAGCCACCTATGATGGGATCATTTTTCAAAATGGGACAACAATGAATGGAGCTACACCTGTTCCACTCGGTTTTTGGTATGGGACCTCCTTTGTACCCAACCAAAGCACTTTGGCGATTCTTTTGACGCTTGCTTCCAGCACCACTTTAGCAACGGGCCTGCCAAACGATTTGACGGTAAACGATTTCGTCTATCAGTGATCATCGGAAGAACTTCCACAATTGGTCAGTCTGGCACAACTACGTGATCGGCAGCGGAAAGAGGGGCCACAAGATATCGTGGCGCAGTGCCGTTCTCTCGTGGCCGCCGGGGGTGCTCGTGGGCTGGAGGCCGCCGCCTTGTTGGGGATGAGCCTGATCCAGCAAGGGCAACAAGAGGAGGGCCGCCATTTTTTGGCTGAAGCGACCCGCCAGCGGGAACTCCTGGATGGGCTCGCCTTGGCGGATCTTGGAGGGGGGCTTTTACTGTTGGGGTTTGCCGCCCAGGCGGTAACCAACCTGGAAGAGGCAGCGGCCCAGGCTCCGGATGATGGCTACATTCACAACCGCCTGGGATTGGCGCTGGCGCTCTTGGGCCGATTCGAACAGGCCATCGAAGCGTTTGAAAATGCACTGGCGCTGTTACCCGGCAACCCGGGTTTTCGAGTAAATCTGGCCCGAGTCATGGTACGGGTGGAACGTTGGCAGAAAGCTCTGGACTACTTGGGGCAGGTGGACGACCTTCCCGGTGATTCCGGCTCCCTGGCGTGGGAAATACGGCTCGAAGCCTTGGTCGGATCAGGTCGGTTGGATGAAGCGGAAACGCTTTATCGCAGCGCTGCGGTTCCCGGGTCGGGCTCTACTCAATTCGACCGGTTGGCAGCCATGATCGCCGCCGGTCGTGATCGGCATGATGAAGCTGAGTTTCATTATCGGCAGGCCCTGGCCAAAAATCCAACCAACGTACGGGCATTAGAGGGATTTTCGATTCTTTCCGAGGCCAGAGGACGTTTTTTTGAGGCGATTCCCCTGTTGCAGAAAGCGGTCGAACTGGAGCCGGAAAGTGCCACTCTCTGGGTGCAGTTGGCGACTGTTTTCCTGCGTTCCAAAGCGGTTTTTCAGGCCGAAAAGGCGGTGCAGAAAGCGCTCTTCCTTACCAGTGAAAGAGAGGGGCCGCAACATGTGACGGCGCTCTGTACCCTGGCGGGGGTGGAGGAGGAGAAGGGAAACGTTCAGGCTGCGGAGGAAGAATATCGGCACGCTTTAGCCATTGATCCCGAGAACACCCTGGCCCTGAATAAATTGGGCCATCTTCTGGTTCAGCTTGGACGGATCGAAGAAGGTATAACCCTTTTCGAAAAAATTTCTAAAAAAACACCAACCATTGGCCAAACTTTCCTGATTCGCGCCCGCCACTATCCCGATGATCCCGTCCAATTGGAAATGCTGGAACAAGCTGCTGCCCGTCCTGGTTTGGGGGGATCGGTGGCAGCTGGCATCTATTTCGAGCTGGCTCGGGCCTGGGAGCATCGGGGTGACTATGATCGTGCTTTCAGTTGTGCCCATCAGGCCAACAAGGTAAGGCGTGCCTGGCTCACCTACGATTCGATGGAAATCCAACGGGAGACCGAGCGAATCATGGCCACTTTTACCCGGTCACTCTTCGAGCAACGCCAGGGGGGTGGCGACCCTTCCCGATTACCCGTTTTCGTGCTCGGCATGCCCCGTTCCGGAACCACCCTGGTGGAGCAAATTTTGGCCAGCCACCCGAGGCTGTTCGGCGCAGGTGAGTTGGGACAAATCACCACTTGGGCACAGGGTTTGACGGTGATGGGACGGCATTTGGGTACAGGTCCGCCCTATCCAGAGTGCATGGCAACCCTATCTTCGGTCCAAATTGCCAAAATGGCCCGTTATTGTCTGACGGAGTTGCAAAAATTCGATCCCGATGCCGATTTCGTCATCAACAAGTTGCCGCACAATTTTCGTCATATCGGCTTGATTCAACTATTGTTTCCGAACGCCGCCATCATTCACTGCATGCGCGAACCGAGGGATGTGGCCATATCCAGCTATTTTCTGGACTTTGCCGCCAAATCCCACGGCCTGGGCTACGCCTTCGATTTGCGGGAGTTTGGTTTCCACTATCTCGATTATCAGCATCTCATGGATCACTGGCATGAAGTATTGCCGGGAAAGATTCTGGATGTACGCTATGAGGAGCTGGTAGAGGAGCCGGAGGTGCAGGTTCGCCGCATGCTGGATTATTTGGGCTTGGAATGGGATCCATCGGTGTTGGAATTTCAAAAATTGGAGCGATCGGTCAAAACTGCCAGCGTCTGGCAGGTACGCCAACCCATCTACAAGACCTCCCGGCAAAGGTGGCGCAATTATGCCAAGTTTCTTGGGCCGTTGGAGGATGTGCTATCGGGGAGGGATGACCATGCCACATCCCCCCCCGAGCAACCTGCATAAAAAGCGTAAGGCCCCTTTCACCCCTGACCGTGAAAGCAGACACGGCCACTTTCACGGTCAGGGTCAGGGGCAGGACCAGCAGCCCGGGAGATTGCAACCTCACCGAACGGGCATTGCTCTCTTAGTTGAAAATAATCTGATAGTGCGGTGTGCGGTGGTCTGCCATATGAAACCGGGTCATATGCACGTCGGCGGTTTTGCCGGACCCCTTGATGTCGAGTTCGTAATGCCCCTCGGGAATGTGGCTGTCCTTCTTGCCAACGAGAATCAGCCGGAAAGGCTGTCGTTCACCCGGTGCGCCTTCGTGTCTGCTCGCTACCACCTCCTCTACTTTGAGGGTATGGGTGTTTCTGCCATCGAAAAGATCGATGACGCCGTTGATGTGCTTGTTGAACGTATCGATGGTGACTTTTTTCAGGTGTTCGCTCATGACTGTCAATCTCCAGTGGGTCGGGTAACGGGGGTGGGTTCAGCATTCCGGCTTGGCCATCTCATCTGTATGTGGACCCCATGGGTTTCCACTGCGCCAAAACCCAGACGTTCGTAAAGCTTCACGGCTGGATTGAAATCCTCGACCATGATGCTCAGGCTGCCCTGGAAGGCGCCGGCTTCGTTTTGCAGGCTTTTCAGAATGCGGCTGCCGATCCCCTGTCTTTGATAACGGTTGTGTAGGGTGATATCGATGATGTGGATATTGTATGGGCTTCGGTTGACATAGAGCCGACCGATGGGTGTTTCTCCCAGCAGGATGATATCGAAACGGCCATCCGGGTTGTTCTTCCAGTAGGATCGGGACTGCAACGCGAACTGTAGATCCAAAAACGCCTGCTTGTCGGCCTCACTCCCTTCCAGGTAGGTCACCTCCAATGCCCGGGTATCTCCAAACATCTCGCGCAAAAAAGGGGTGTCTCCCTCTTCGACCGGGCGCAGACTCAATTCCGGCAAGGCGGTTTTTTCTTCCGGTATGCGTTTTTCCAACACACTGCCCCCCTAGCCTGGTGAAGGGTATTCCCCATCGATGCAGATACAGTAATTGATGGCGAGATAGGGCTGCATGTTTTGGTGCGCTTGGTTGTTGCCGCTTGTGGAGAGGGCATCCTCATGCATGGGGACGATTTGGCTGCTGCTGAGAGGGCGAATGCCGCTTTCGGAGGGCGTTGTCAGGTCAGAATCCGCCGCTTCAGCACCTGCCGACAGCGATGGTTCTTTATAATGTTTCAGTACTTGCCCACCGCGGGCTGAGGGATCACCCTCCGCTTGACCGAGAAAGTGATCAGCGGGATCGGTTTGGGTGGCATAGGTCGTATCGCTGCCGCTGACATGGCTGCCCTTCAACTGGTGGCTGTGGGCGGGCATTTGGTCGCTGGAGATTACGACACCTTCCGTGCCGGATTTTTGACCCAGGCTGTAGCTGCTCAGCCCAGAGCCGGTTCCGGGATGTATGGGTGCGCGCCCTTTGAGGTCGGGCAGCTGCATGTTGGATCGCCCATCCCCACCATAGGTGGCTCCCAGAATGCTGAAAAGGGCGCTGTATTGACTGATGGAAAGGATCTGCCCGTCACAGAAGAGCCAATCCCTGGGGTTGAAGGTGTATGGAAAAAGTCGGATTTCACCGAGATAACTGTCAGCCATTACAGGCTCCTTTTAGCTGCGTTTTGGGAAAACACCATGGACACAGACGATAAAGTTCAAGCCCAGGGTGGGTTGCCGGTTTTCATGGGCGTTGTCGGAGCCGGTGGAAGCGATGGCGCCGCTATACATGTTGGCATTGGCTGTTCCGGGAGCCTCTGTATAAAACTTCTGTTTGTCACCCACCTTGGCGGGAAGTCTGTTTTGCGGATCGTTGGAGTCCGCCGCATCGGTGATGCCGTTCAGGTCATGGTCGTGTTGAGGGATGTGAGAGACGGTGAGTTTGACTGTCTCCGTACCTGCTTTTTCCCCAATGAATCGTGAGGACAAGAAGGGGGCTGTGCCTTGGTGCAACGGGATGCGTCCCCGCATGTCGGGCAAGGAAAAAGAGCTGATACCGTCTCCTCCATAGGTGGTGCCGTAGAGGGCATAGAGGTCGCTATATTCGTTGATGCTCAAGGTTTGTCCATTGCATGCCAGCCAGTATCTGGGTATGCGGCTGCCTGCGAACAGTTTGATTTCGCCGAGGTATGATTCCATTTTTGTCTCCCCTACGGTCTGCTTGGATAGATGCCTTCCATGGCAATACAGAAATTGACTACCAGGTAGGGCTGCATGTTGGAGTGGGCTTGGCCGCTACCGGTAGTAGCAACCGATCCGTCGGCCATGGCGGTGACATTGCTGTTTGTGGGGGAGCCAAAGGCATCGCCGCCGGGATAGTTGGCCAGAAGCCGTTTTTCAGGATCGGTTTGATCTCCCGACTCCTGGGTGGCATAGAGCGTATGTTTGTGGCTGGGTAGGTTGTCATGCATCAGAGGAACGGCCTCCATGCCGCCCGCATACCCTTGACGGATGATGTCATCTGGATCGGGATGGATGGGAACCCGTCCCCGAAGATCCGGAAGCGCAAAGTTGGTTCGGTCATCCCCGCCGAATTGTGAACCAATGAGTGAGTAGAGGGCGGTGTACTGGCTGATGGCAATGAGCGTTCCATTGCATTGTGACCAGCCCTCCGGCGCATAGTTGAAACCCATCATTCGGATCTCTCCCAAATATGGATCTGACATTATTTCTCCTTTCTTAGTTGAGCATGAAAAAGCCAAGCCAGGTGCAGCGATTCAGCTTTTCCCCACCATAAAACTTGCATGAAATAACCTGAAAATTTACTTAAAAACAACACCTTGCAACAATCATCACAGAGGTTCGTCTACCCCTCCCTGCCAATGGTCGATGGGACTTGGGGTTTGGGTGGTAATGGGGGCATGGATTCCCGGACATCACTGTGCAGGAACGCGTAAGCGCGCGAACGGGTTGGATGGCCGTGAGAGTTCATGAGCAGAATCGCTCTGGGAGGAGCAAATGGGATTTTTGGTTTTATTTTCATACCATTAAATCAATATCATCCAGGAAAAATACGTCCAATTATTTAATTATTTTATGTTTTTAAGGCTGCCACAAAACATCCACCAGACAGCCGCTTTGATGTCACGACAAAACATACATTAGTTGGCATTATTGCCCCAAAAAAACAAACTATGCGATGTGGTTTTATCAAAATAATTAACTTGGGGTGATGAACATCAAACACATCGCTTCCAAATGTGTTATAATATAATTCATCAATAATCAGTCGTCAAGTGATTTCAAGGCAAGGGGGTAAAATCGATGGCAGGGTAAAAACGGAGCGGGGGTGCTTGGATAACTCTATCGTTCTCGCAAGGCCCGTTTCTGGGCTCTTCGGATAGGCTTGAGAAGATAGTCCAGGATGGTTTTTTTCCCGGTGATGATATCCACGGAGGCGGTCATGCCCGGAATGATGGGGAGGGGGTTTTGGGGATTACCGAAGCCGCTGTTCTGGGTGGTCAGATAGATACGGAAAAAGCTGTAGCCCTTTTCGTCGGCAAAAGTATCGGCGCTGATCTCTTGTAGCTGGGCATCCAGAGTGCCGTAGATGGCGGCATCATAGGCGGTGATGTTTACCGCCGCAGCCAGCCCCGGACGTAAAAAAGCAACATCCCGGGGAGAGACCCAGGCTTCAATCCGCAACAAATCATCTATCGGCACGATTTCAACGATGGCTTCACCCGCCCGGATGACAGCACCAGGGGTGGTAAAATGAATGACTTTGACGATTCCCCGAACCGGTGCGATCACCTCGGTTCTGCGCACCCGATCCTGCTCGGCGGTGGCCACTTCCCGGATGGCGGATAGACGCGCCACCACGGCATTTTTTAAATCCAACGACTCCGAATGGAAAGTCAACCGCGCCCCCTCCACCCGCCCCACAGCCTCCTTGAGGGCTGATTTTACACGGGGAATAGCGAGCTTGATCACCTTCAGCTCACTCTCTTGCTGAGCAAACTGACGCTCCAGGCGCAACAGGTCGATCTTCGAAACAGCCCCATCCGCCAGAAGTGGACGGGTGAGGGTCAACTCTTCCATGAGCAGGGCAGCGGTTTTTTCCAGCCCGGTCACTTTGGACTGCAACTCCACCAACTCCTGACGCCGCTGCCCCACCTGACGCTCCAGGATGGCCAACTCGTTGGTCAGCGCTTGCTTGCGGACCTGGAAGAGGGCTTTTTCGTTCTGGGCCACCTCCGGGGCTTCCTGCAACAGATCTGCGGGAAAACGGGGGAGGCGGTTTTCGATTTCCCCATCCAGACGGGCAAGCTTGCCGGTAAGGCTCAAATATTCCGCCCGGCTTTTTTGCAGTTGGGCGGTGGCGATGGTGCTGTCGATACGCAGCAAGGGTTGGTTTTGATCCACTGTTTGGCCTTCCTGGACCAACAATTCACCAAGCATGCCCCCTTCCAGGTTTTGCACAATCTGGGTCTTGCTGGAGGAGACCACCTTGCCCTCAGCCCGGGTCATCTCATCGATTTCAGTCAACCCCGCCCACCCCGCGAAAGTGGCCAGCAGCAGGAGCAGGAGCAGGAGAAGCCCGGCAGCGGCCAAACGAGGACGCCGCCGACGGGCCGCTTCCGCTTCGGGAAAAAAATCGGTCTGATCCCACCTGTCAGAGCTATTCATGACCGCCCGCCACGGATGTTATTGTGGGAATCAGACGGTTGGGTGGCATTAGAAAGTTGGGGGGCTTCAGCAGAGGGGGAAGAGGTCGGTATTCCGGAAGGTGGGGGAGGATCAAGGCGCCCCTCATTCAAGGCTTTGAAAACGTCATCCCGGGGGCCATCAGCCAAAACCCGCCCCTGATCCAGCACGATCAAGCGGTCAACCAACGCCAGCAGTCCGGTGCGTTGGGTCACCAGGAGCAGGGTGCGGCTGCCCAGGGACTCCCCCAATCGTCTGATAAAGAGACGCTCTGCCGCCAGATCCATGGCGGAGGTCGGTTCATCCAGCAACAGAATGGGGCGCGATTCCACCAGAGCCCGAGCCAGGGAGACCGCCTGGCGCTCCCCACCGGAAAGATTCCCCCCCTGGGTGCCTACCGAGCGATCCAAACCGGAAGGATGACGCTGGGCCAGAGATTCCATACCGGTCAGGGCCAGGGCCTGCAAGAGGGTGGTGTCGTCCGGATGAGCGCTCCCCCCCATGGCGATGTTGTCTCGCAGGGAGCCGGAAAACAGGGCGCTCTCCTGCTGGGCATACCCCACAGCGTGACGCAATTGGGCAGGGTCCAACTGCCCCACATCAATGCCATCCACCAAAACCTGGCCGTTTTGAGGGGTGTAGAGAGCTGTTATCAGCTTGAGCAGGGTGCTTTTACCGGAGCCCGAGCGGCCTATAATCCCCACCCTTTCGCCCGCCTGGATAGACAGATTGAGTTGCCGGATGGCTGATTCCGTCTGCTCCGGATAGCGGAAAAAGAGCTGTCGAAAGGTGAGGCTGCCCTGGATGGTTGGGCGGTGGAGCCACTGCTGTTGCGGGGGGCGCTCTTCGGGTAGCGCCATCAGCTGGTTGAGCCCCCCCAGAGCCACCCGGGCCTGTTGCAGCCGGGCCAAAACGGCGGCGATCTGAAGAATAGGGGCCATCACCCGTCCCCCGAGAATCACGCAGGCGATAAGACCGCCCAAAGTCAACTCACCCCGAGCGATGCCATAAACCCCCACCAGGATCAATCCCACATAGGCGCTCTGGGCGATGAAGGTGGCGAAAAACTGGAACAAGCTCGCCAGCCACCGCTCCCCCATGGCCGCTTCGCTCATGGCGTCGGTCAGCCGCTCCCAGCGGGCCTGCATGCGTCCTTCGGCCCCTAATATTTTGATCATCTCCAGCCGCTGGATCGCTTCCACCAAAAAACCGTGCTTGCGGGTGGTTTCCTGGTGATTGCTGCCCATGCGTCGAAAGAGCGGCACCTGAAACATCAACCCGACCAGGATCACCGTCAAGGCGACCACCAGGGGAATAGCGGCCATTTGCATCCCCCCCAACAAGCCGATCACCAGGATAAAGAGCCCGGCAAAAGGGAGATCGACGAAGGCTACCAGGGTGGCGGAGGTAAAAAAATCCCGAAGGTTTTCGAAAGAGCGCACCCGATTGGCCAAGGCACCAGCGGAACCAGGACGTTGGCTGAGTCCCAGGCGCATGATTTTTTCAAAGATGCGTGCTGAAAGCAGGGTGTCGAGGTTGCGACCGGTGAGATCGATAAAATAGTAACGCAATGAACGCAGGGCAAAATCGAACAGTAAGGCCAGCCCCACCCCCAACGCCAAAACCCACAAGGTTTCCATGGCCTGATTGGGCACCACCCGGTCATAGACGTTCATCACGAAGAGCGGTACGGCCAGCCCCAGAAGGTTGATGGCGACCGATGCGGCGAGCACCTGGGCAATGCTGAAACCGTGGCGTCCCACCTCCGGCCAAAACCAGCTCCGGGGGGTGTGTTTTCCACCTCTGGGACGGGGGGTGTCGGTTTGGGGTTTGGGGCGAACAAAGAGAGCGGTGCCGATATAATTTTCAGCCAGCTTTTCCCGGCTGATCGATGTCACCCCCGGGGCGCTCTCCGGAAAAAGAACCAGGGCCTCGTCCGCCTCGTTCCAGCCGGTGAGAAGGCAGGCTTTTTGGCCTTCCAGAAAGAGCAGGCAGGGGAGGGTCAGGGGGGAAATATCGGCCAGGGAGAGGGAGAGCAGGCGAGCCGAAAAACCCGCTTGTTGCGCCGCTCTGACCAGCCATCCTGGGGTCACCCCCTCCCCTTCCAGGGGCAGCCCCGCTGCCAGGGAGACGGGAGAACGGGGGGCGTTGAGCAGGCGGGTTATTTCAGCCAGGCAAGCAAGCAAGGGGTCGTTGATCTGCTCCGGATGATTCAAGGAATCCGCAACACTCATAATCCCCCCTCCCCTTCGGATGAACCAAAGGGATGCGTCGTCATCGTCGGCCCTGAAAAACCATTCCCCACCCCCAACTCCCCAGCCTGGATGATCAGCGCCCGTTCGGCATGGTTATGCCGTGATTCCCGGCAATCATAAAACCACCCTACCCCACCACTCCCCCGACTACCATGATTCTCAACCCATTCCAAAGCAGGGCATCGTTCGAACAGAAATCCACAACCAAGCAATACCAGGCGCGACGTCTCAATCCCTTCCAAAGCAGGGCATCGTTCGAACAAAGTTGGGAGGAGCTCAAGCAAAGTTGGGAGGAGCTCAAGCAAAGTTGGGAGCCTCAATCCCTTCCAAAGCAGGGTATCGTTCGAACCGATTTTCGAGCGCACCCTCACCCCGGTGGATTCGTCTCAATCCCTTCCAAAGCAAGGCATCGTTCGAACCCCATCATTTCTGAAAGCATGAACGATTTCAAATGGTTGTGTCCGCCTATTTTTTTGTGCAAAAAAAATCAGGTACCACCCGCAGAGCGGGTGGTTTGATGAAGGCCCCCAGAGGGGGCCGGTTGGATTTGAAAGGGCCTAA
>JADFZT010000078.1:0-17642 GCA_015232395.1 Magnetococcales bacterium
TGTTTTTTCTGGGGGGGGAATGGTGGGGTGTGGGTTTTTTTTCCGGGGGGGGGGGGGGGGGGGGGGGGGGGTTTTGGTTTTTTGCCGGGCTCTCTCCCGGCTGCCCATGAAGGTCCAGTAGAGGAGAGGCACCAGAAAGAGAGTGAGAAAGGTGGAAAAACCGAGACCCCAAACGATGGCGGTGGCCACAGGCCCCCAGAGCAGGGAGTGGCCAGCGAGCCCCATGGCCAGGGAGGAGAGACCGGCGATGGTGGTGAGAGAGGTGATCACGATGGGGATGACTCGGCGGCGGGCGGCAAAAATAATGGCGTGCAGAACGCTCATGCCCTCTCGGCGGCGGCTGTTGGCTGCGGCGATCAGGACGATGGAGGCGTTGACGGCGATCCCGGAGAGTGCCACCACCCCGTAAAGGGTGTAGAGGGAGAGGGGGTGACCGGTGATGAGCAGGCCGAACACCACGCCGGTAAAGGCCATGGGAACGGTGGTGAGGATCATGAAAGGCTGAAAATAGCTGCCAAACTGGGTTCCCAGGATCATATACATCAGCCCCACCCCAAAGAGAAAGAGGGTGACAATGGCATCCATGCTTTCGTTGATGTCGTCGAGCACCCCGGAAAAATCGAGATTGACGCCAGGATAATCGTGGCGCACCTCTTCCCAGGCTTTTTTAAGGCGGTCGTTGGCGGTGACAGTATCAAGTTTTTCTTTGTCGAGTTCGGCCTCCACGGTGACCGCCCGGCGGAAATTATAGTGACGGATGGCATCGATGCCGTGGCGCACCCGCTGATCAGTGAGTTCCTCCAGGGGAATTTGGCGGCCATCGGGGCCGGGGACGGAAAAACGCAGCAGAGTGCCGATATCTGTCAGGGTTTCGGGTTTGGCCAGCACCCGTACGGCGATTTTTTCCCCTTGGTGCTGGAGGCTGGCGACCTCTTCACCATCAGCCAACAACCGGCTCAGGCGCAAAATGGTGGTGGGGTGGAGCCCCGCCTGGCGGATGGCGTCCCCATTGGGTTTTAAAACCAGCTCGGCACGCCCTTCGGAAAAATTATCAGTAATATCGTGGACTTCCGGTATTTTTTCCAAAATGCCAATGACCGCTTTCACCGCTGGCATGATCTCCTCGAAGGTATCCCCCCGCACCTTCACCGAGATGGGTTTGGTCACCGGTGGGCCGCCGGAGAGGGGCAGGAAGGAGATGATTCGGGGACCGGCAACCGTGGTGACCGCCTCCCGCATGCCTTCGATGATCGCCTTGACCTCCCGACGTTTGGAACGATCGGGGTTGAGGCTGACCAAAATCTGGCCGTAGCGGTCACCAAAAAAGGGTCGGGTTTCGGTAAACATCTGCCCCGCATAGGAGACCACCGCCCGGGCCTCTCCCTCCCGCAACCCGGCCTCAACCCGTTCGGCGACGCGCAGGGTGGTGTCGATGGTGTTTTGCAGGGGGCTTCCCGGGGGCATCTCGACATTGACATAGTAGAGGGGTAGGGGATCCATGGCGAAAAATTCCATGCGCACCAGCCCCTGGGAGACCACGCCGACCGCGACTATAAAAGGCAGAATCGCCATGGTCAGAAAAAACTGGGGCCGACGCAAAACCCGGGTCAACCAGCGGACATAATGGCGGCGCAAATTTTGTAAAAAACGGGTGCGCAGGCGGTGCATCCGGGAGGGTGAGGAAAAGTTGAGATTGAGGGCGGCGATGTGCGCCGGAAGCATCCAGAACGCTTCCACCAGGCTGATGGCCAGGGCGATGGTCACCACCATGGGGATCACCCGCATGAATTTACCCAGGATTCCCGGCAGCAGCATCAAAGGCAGAAAGGCGGCCATGGTGGTGAGCACGGAAGTGGTCACGGGGGCTGCGACTTCCTGTAGAGCTGCCAAACCCGCAGACATGGCATCCTGACCCCGCTGAATCTGGGCATAGATCGCCTCCACCACCACCACGGCATCATCCACCAGCATCCCCAGGGAGATCACCACACCCAGGAGCAGCATGACGTTCATGGAGCCGTCGGTGGCGTAGGTGAGGCCGAAGGTGCCCGCCAGGGTAAAAGGGATGCCTAGGCCGATGAGGATTGCAATGCGACTGCCGAGAAAAATCCAGGTGGCCACCATCACCATGGCGAGTCCCAGAAGGGCATTTTTTTCCATCACCCCCAAGGCGTTTTGCACCATATGGGTCTGATCATCCGCCAGCACCACATCCACCCCGGTGGTGTTGCGGATCTCCTCCCGGGTTTTGAGATATTCCCGCACCCGGGCGGTGAGATCCAGGGCGTTGACGTTGGGCTGTTTGGTGAGGGTGAGGAGTACCGCCGGGCGGTTGTTCATGCCCACCTGAAAACGGGCTTTTTTGCGGCTTCGGGCTATTTCAGCCACTTCCCCCAGGGTGACCTCTCCCTGGGCCCCCACCACGGGCCAGCTGGCAAGCTCTTGTGGATCGGGGGTGTTGCCTTCCAGCCGCAACAGCCAGTCCTCTTTGCCCACCCGGATGGTGCCGGCTGAAATATTATGGAAGCGGGCGGCGACGGTGTCGGCCAGATGGAGGGGGGAGATTCCCAGCCCCAGGAGCTTATCCGGCAAAAAACGGATCTGGATTTCCGGTTCCCGCAAAGCCAGTGGGGCGACGGTATCGACCCCTTTCAGGCGTTCCAGATCCTTTTTGACGTGGCGGGCCTGGCGGCGGAGATTTTCATCGTCGGCCTGGCCCATCACCACCACCATGGCGGTGGGAAAACCGTTGGCGCTGGTGATTTCCAGAATCAGGGGATCTTCCGCCTCTTCGGGGAGTTCCCGTTCCTTGTTTTGAATCTCACGCCTGAGATCATTGACCCGCTTGTCAAAGGTGCGGGTGTCGATATCGTTAAACCGCACCAGGATGGTGGAGGTGGACTCCCGGGAGCCGGAGGAGACGAAACGGATATCCGGGACTTTTTCCAGGGCTTCTTCCAGGGGGTCGGTGATGCGCTTCTCGACATCTTCCGCGGAGGCCCCCGGGAGAATGGTGATGACCTGAATCCAGTTAAAGTTCATGTCCGGATCCTGCTGGCGGGGCAGGAGGCCGTAGGAGAGAAAACCGATGACCAGAACCAGAGCAAAGGTGAGGTTGGCGAAGACGTGGTTTTGTAGAAAAAAACGGGCCATGGGGCGGGTCAGGGGCTGGATGGGAGCGGGGATGGGGGCGCCACTTGGATGGGGGCGCCATGGACGAGATTTTCCCGTCCCTGGACAATCACATCTCCCGTCAGATCCATGGTGAGGGGTGTGGATTGACCTTCCTTGGCCTGGGGAAGAGGATAAAAGCGGGCTTGATTCTCTTCAGCCAAAAAAATTCCCAATTTTTCATCCCGGTTGACCAAAAGCCAGGGGGGCAGATGGGGCTTGGGGCTCTGCCAGGTGAGGCGGCCTGCCGCACCGGGGGTGGGGGTGGGGCCGATAAATTCCAGACGGGCTTCCCGGGTTCGGGTGGTGGGATTGGCTACCGGCAGCACCACCCGGGGTTGCAGGGGATAATTTTGTTCCTGATGGCGAAAGTGCCACGCCTCCCCATCCAGGAGTTGTTCAGCCTGGGTCACCCCTACCTGAGCGGTCAGTTCGATCTCGTTGAGATCCATCAGCCGCAAGAGGGGGGTTCCTGGAGCGGCCCAGGCTCCCAACTGGGCATTTTGTTGCACCACCACCCCGGCAAAGGGGGCTTTGATGGTGTATTTGGCGATGCGTTTTTCCACCCCCCGCACGATGGATTTTTGGCGGCTGATCTGGGCATCCAGCACGCTGCGTTCATTTTTGCGCCGGTCCAGAATTTCGGTGCTGGTCTGGTTGTTTTTTTTCAGCTCCAGGGCGCGTTGATATTGTCGTTCAGCCAAGTGGCGGCGGGATTCCAATTCTTTCAGGGAGGCCCGGGCCTGATCCAGGGTGAATCGATGCTCCCAGGGGTCGAGTTTGAGCAGGGTCTCCCCTTTTTTGACCCGATCCCCTACCTTGAGGGAGCGTTTCAAAATGGCCCCGGCCACCTCGGCGGTTATCTGGGTGTCGTTCAGGCTGATCACGGCTGCCGGAGCGTCGAGGGTTTTGGCGGTGGTCAGGGTGTACAGGGGTTGGGTGGTGACGTGGTTGATTTCAGCGGCTAAGAGTGTTCCCCACTGAAAAAAAATCAAGCACCACACGCTCCACGCCACCCGCCTCAAGGCTGTATTGCCCAGAGGAGCCGAGATGGGAGTGGGCTTATGGACCGGGGGCAGGAAAAAAAAGGAAACCATTGATGGCAGCGGAACCACTCATGACTGGGAAAAAGGGGATGACAAATAACGGTATCGCGGCTGGACGGATTGGTTCAATATAACCGCTGGTGCATCAGAACTGAAGGGGGGACGACCTTCTCCCCGTTGAGTTTGGTGCGGTGGTGGCCCAGGGGGGGCGGTTGAGGGGATTGGGTTTGGTTGGTTGAACCCGGTTGGTGATATGGGTTGGAATGGATTGCCGTAAAGGATCGTAAAAAATATTGGCGCGCGAGGTTGAAGAGAAGGAGTGGGCGATGATGGGGCGTGGTCTGCGGAGGGTTGGCTGGATGGTGGTCATGGGGGTGGTCCTTGGGGGGTGTGCCTCCGTCCCCGGCAATATCGACAATGCCTGTGTGATTTTTGAAGACCGTGGGTGGTATGAGAGTTCCAAAAAATCCTACGAAAAGTGGGGTGTGCCCATTCACGTTCAGTTGGCCATCATCCACCAGGAGTCCAAGTTTCGCCACGACGCCAAGCCTCCCCGGGAGAGGCTGTTTTGGTTTCTCCCGGGGCCTCGTCCCACCACCGCTTTCGGTTATGCCCAGGTGTTGGACGGCACCTGGGAGTGGTACCAGGAGAAGACCGGCAACCACGGTGCCGACCGGGATAATTATGATGATGCCGTCGATTTTATCGGTTGGTACTGCAATCAGACCCACAAAATGTTGGGCATTTCCAAGTGGGACGCCAAAAACCAATATCTCGCCTATCACGAGGGGCAGGGGGGGTATCGGAAAAAGAGTTATCTGAAAAAATCCTGGTTGCTGGGGGTGGCCGACAAGGTGGCACGCAATGCCAAGCGGTATCGTGCCCAGCTGGGTAAATGTCGGGATGAGCTGGATTCGGGGGGGCTGCGCTGGTTTTTTTAAACGCCTGGGAAAAGGCTGAAAAGGAGGGGCGTGTGAGTCATACAATGGGTGTGGAGGTGTCAGGAGGGTAGGAGCGGGCGCTACCCACGGTTCCTAAGAGAGGGGAGAGTGAGACCTCTTCCCTGCTCCTGTCGTGACAAAGAAAATGGTAGAGTGTGTTCAGTTGTCAACGAGAGCTGCTCCGGCCTGCCGGAATGCGTATAATTTCAGTTTTTCCGCCCATCAGGCTCATTTTTCGGTTACTATGATGCGCTACGTTTCGTAGGCACTCTCTGATCGTCCCCAACAGGCGCTTTGTCCGCATGGAAGCCAAACCCACCACTCCTGATCAATCCCCGGAGATATCGGCAAGTGCCGGTCGTCAATTGATTGATCGGCTTACCCTTGGCGCTTTTTTCATGCTGCTGTTGGTGGGCTTTTGGATCGGCCATTCCGAATATCAGGAATATCTGGAGGAGCGTGCCGAGCTGACCGAGGGGGTGTTCAAAAACGCCATTGAGACCACAAGCATGGTGTTGGAAGGGATGACCACCCTGGATGTGGCCAGTGTCGATGGTCGTCTGGAAGAGATCGGGCGGCTGCAAAAAATCAATGGCAACCTGTTTACCCTCTGGTTTCGGGAACCAGACCCGGTGGCAGGACGAATTCCTCCTCCCACTGAGGTGGTGTTGAACCATCTGGAAGGTAAAGTAGCGCGTGGGGAAGAGGTTTCCATTGAGGAATCCCGACTCTCCTCCCTCCTGGAAGTGTTGCGCTTTATGGTCCGGATAGAGCTGGATGGGGAACATCCGGTGGACCAGAAAGGTGGGGTCAAGGAGCGGATTTCCCCCAAGCTTTTTCAAGATCGGGTAGCCAACCTCCAAACCTTTCAAAAATATTCCTCTGATGTCGATTCTCTTCAGCTCGCAGAGGGAATCGACGGCCCGTGGTGGAGCAATCAAGGGCAGGGTATCACTGTCGTCACCGCTCTCAAACGGGAGGGTTTTTGTGCCAACTGCCACCCCCAGGATGAGAGCAGCACCGTCTATTTTGCCTTCAGCGTCAATTTGGAGCCCCTGCTTACCCAAAAGTGGCATCAGATTCAGTGGGAGCTGATAGAGCACACCCTGCCTATTCTTTTTTTATGTGGGCTTCTGCTTTTTTTCCGTTGGCGAATCCATCAGGCCCTGGAACAGGTGGAACTGAGCAATCGCGTGCTCAGACATCTGGTGAAAGAGAAGGCCGCTGGAGAGATTCAGCTCAACCGGCAGCTCGAATTTCAGCAAACTCTGCTCAACACCATTCCCGCACCGGTTTTTTTTAAGGATCGGGCCGGGGCCTATCAGGGGGGGAATACCGCTTTTGAAACCTTCGTCGGCATTTCATTGGATGAACTTCCTGGCAAGACCGTCTATGACCTCGCCCCCCCGGAATTGGCGGAGATTTACCACAAGGCCGATGAGGCGTTGATGCATCAAAAGGGTTCCCAGGTCTATGACACCCTTGTGGCCCAGGCCGATGGGACCAAGCGGGATGTGGTGTTTCACAAGGCCACCTTCAATGGTTTGGATGGTGAGGTGGCCGGGATGGTGGGCACGATCCTGGATATTTCAGAACGCAAACGGATGGAGCGGCAGTTGGCCAGGGAGCACCGTTTTTCCGAAGCGGTGATTGAGAGCCTGTCGGGTCTTTTCTATCTGTTTGATGAAGCCGGACTTCTTGTTCGTTGGAATCGCAATATGGAGGCGGTCAGCGAATATTCCTCGGAAGAGATGGGGGGGATGACCGCCCTGGAATTTATCCCCGAGGAAGATCGAGAGCTGGTGGGGGCGCGGATTCGTCAGGTGTTTGAGCGTGGCTATGCCAGTATTGAGTCTTCCCTGCTGACCAAATCAGGCCTGAGGAAACCTTTCTTTTTTACCGGTTCCCGGGTGGAACTGGATGGCCAGCTTTTTCTTTCCGGGACTGGGCTGGATATCTCCCAGCGCCGGCAGATGGAAGAGGCGTTGCGGCGTAGCGAGCTTAAATATCGCTCTATCCTGGAGTCCACCACCGAGGGGTTTTGGCTGTTTGATCCCATCACTTTCCAGGTGTTGGAGGTTAACGACGCCCTGTGTGACATGCTGGAAGCTTCCCGAGAAGATATTTTAGGTCGGACACCTCTCGATTTTGTCGAACCCGGCCAATACGAGCTCTTGATGGCTATCGGTGGGGAGATCACCAAAAGCAACCATCGGGAGTTCGATACGGTTTTTCTCTCCAGCCAGGGCCGGGAGATCTACGTTCATGCCCACTGTACCACCCTCCGGGATGAAGCTGGTCGGGCAGAGGTGGCCTTTGCCTTTTTCACCGACCTGACCGGCCACAAAGAGCTGGAAAAACGGATTTTGCAGGCCAAGGCTTCAGCGGAGCAGGCCAACCAGGCCAAATCGATGTTTTTGGCCCACATGAGCCATGAAATCCGCACCCCTATGAACACCATTATCGGCATGGGCGAGCTTCTGGCCGAAGAAAACCTTCCCGTTCCCTTGATGCGCCAGCTGGACATTCTCAATCGGGCCGGTTTGGGGCTCATGGCCCTTATCAACGACATTCTGGATCTTTCCAAAATCGAGGCGGGCCAACTGGAGCTGGAGGAGTCCCTGTTTGACCTGTCAGCGCTGCTCTCCGAGGTGATGGATGTGCTGATCCCCCAGGCCAGGGAAAAGGGGATTGGCTTGGGTCTGCATCAGCTGGAGGCCATCCCCCAACGGGTCGTGGGTGATTCCCAGCGGTTGCGGCAGATTTTGTTCAATCTGGTGGGCAATGCCATCAAGTTCAGCGAGCAGGGGGAGGTGACGGTCAAAATAGTCCCAAGCGGTCAGGGGCGACTGCTTTTTGCGGTGAAGGATGCCGGCATCGGTATTCCCAAGGAAAAGCTGTCATCCATTTTTGATCCCTTTACCCAAGCGGACTATTCCACCACCCGCCGCTACGGTGGTACAGGGCTGGGGCTGGCCATCTGCTGGAAACTGATCCAGCGGATGGGGGGGTGGATCCGGGTGGAGAGTATGGTCGGGGAGGGCAGTGAATTTTCCTTTGAAGTCCCCCTGCCGGAAGTTTCCAGGGAAGAGGTGAATGACTCGCTGGCGCCTCAAGAGCAGCAGGTGGAGCAGAAGGCGCTGCCGACCGCTTCCGTCAGGCGGGGAGAGGCGACCATCCTGCTGGTGGATGATGCCGAGGAAAATCGCCTGCTGGTGGCAGCCTATCTGAAAAAGAGTGCATATCAATTGAAAGAGGTGGCCGATGGGGTGGAGGCTGTTGAGGCGTTTCAGAGTGGGATTTTCGATTTGGTATTGATGGATATTCAGATGCCCCGGATGGATGGTTATGAAGCCACTCGTGCCATCCGCCAGTGGGAGCAGGCGCAGGGTCAACCCCCCACCCCCATCATCGCCTTGACCGCCCATGCCATGAAAAATGACGCCGATGAAGCCTTGCGCTCCGGGTGTGATCTGCACCTGACCAAACCGATCCGCAAGGCCCGCTTGCTGGAGGTGATCTCCCAGTTTATCGGTAGCTCTTCAAGCCCCACCACCTAGCCGATTTATCCGGTGGCGATGGCGGCTTCCTTCATTCAAAACCGAAAAATCTGCTACCAAGAACACAGAGGTCACAGAGGAAAAGCATGAAAAACAGCTGAATATTCCGATCACTATAGCAGTTCTATCTCAAAATTGGACACTCTTCCCTGACTCGTCATCCCCGCGAAGGCGGGGATCCAGGGAGCTGATGATTGCCCTCAAGGAAAAACCAAATTTTCAAGAAAGGCCGGTATTTTGCTGAAAGTGATGCAAGATTTGGAAAGGTTTGCGCCAGACTCCCTGGATTCCCGTATTCGCGAGAATGACGGCAAAAATGCAACGGCATATGTCCAATTCTTAATTTGAATGGCTATACCAGGCACGAGTTTGGCTCGATTTTGGTTTTCTCTGTGTTCTCTGTGTCTTCTGTGGCTAAATGTTTTTTTTATTCGACTCACCTGTTGAACCGGAATGGGTATGACACTCTATTCCCATAGATAGCCCAGCGCCTTCAGGTCAAGTCCGGTCAACTGCTCCGTCCTCCGATTGCTCTCGCCAAATAATCGATGCAGCTCCCCCAGCTCCCCATCATCCAATTGCCACGGCTTCCGGGTGGCAGGGGGCATGACTCCGACCAGTTTTTGCAGCGGTCCCTGCTTGAATCGATGCAGCCTTCTGCCAAAGTTTCGGTTGCGTCCAGATAGTTTGAAGAGTTGAAAGAGGGGGCGGTTCAACATGCGACAGAGATCGATATAGCCCCTGCTTTTGTCTGATGGGTTGACCCGCTCCCCCTCTTCAGGAAAAGGGGCGGAGATGCCCATGAACGCCTGCATCCGATTCAAAAACCGCTCCCGATCCCCCGATAACCATTCGTAAGGCAGCACCAAAAGGTTTTCCCCGCCAAACAGATCGCCATAGCTGCGAATCAATCGATCATAACCATAATAGTCCCCCATCTTTTCCCGATGGGTAGCGATGAATTGTGCCAGAGGTTCGCTGTTGAAGCCTTTGTTGATGGTGCGAAAGGCGTAGGTGGAAAGAATGATCGAGCGCTGCTCCCGGATGATCAAAAGAACCTTGGCCGAGGGATAGATGTGCTGGAGTCGCCGGGCGATCTGCTGTGGATCGTAGGGATAGATCTGCTGCACATTGGGGGGGGAGCCGGAGAGGAGTTCATTGGTAAAAAGAGTGGTGCCCCGGGGGCCGGGGGTGAGGTGTTGAAACCGCTGCCGAAAAAAATCCACATCCAGGGATTCCGCTACCAGCAGTTCCAGATCCTTTTCATTGAAGTGATGATCATCCACCGGCCAGCTGGGAAAACAGGCTCTCTGTAAAAAGGTGGAGGCGGCTTTGGCCATGCCGATATGGATGAAAATGGGGGGCTGGCTCATGGGGTAGTTCTTTCGATTCGGCGGGCGGCCTCTTGAAAGGTGATGGCTTGGAGGTTGTGGCCAAAATGATGCTGAATTTTTTGATGAAAATGTTTAAGCGCGGTGAGATGCCTGGAAGTGACGCCCTTGGGATGGCTGTTGAGGGAGAGATAAATATCCTCCCGAGCCGGGTCAAATGGTTCCAGATAGCCTGTGAGACAGCGGAGCATGGCGTTGGCATCGGTGGAGAGTTCCAGATGGAGATGGCGACGCTTTAAGAGGGCATGCCAGCGCCACCAGGCCTGTTTCAGTCGACCCACCCGGGGGGCTTGGGGAGGCGCGTTGCAGGGCACTCCCCGGGGAGGGGGGCCGGAGGCGCCGGTCAGAAGGATACGAGCGGCCTGTTGGATCGCTTCGGATCGGTTGATGCTTCCTGCTTCGCCATCGGGCATGTGATAGCTGGGGATGGGAATTTCAAAGAGCCCTTTTCCCTTGGGGGCTGGCTTGGAGAGGCCGGATTGTTCTGAGAGCCAATAGTTGGCTTGATTTGGAACCTGGCTGAAATCCACCTGCTGATAAGGGTTTTGGATGGTGCGTCCCGGGATGATGCTGGAGTCGATGCGAAAGCCGCTCTCCTGGAGCGCTTTCAAGAGGATATTTTCCCGGGGTTGCAAGCCATATCCCCCTGCCCGGAAAGCGATACAGCGATAATCGGCTGACAGGGGAGAGAGCAGTTGGGTGAAATATTCCACTGAGCGATCCAAGAGCCCCTTGATTTTGAGTTCACACAGCTCAGGATCGGGGTCGAGATGTCCCAGCAGATAGCTTTTGGGGTCGAAGCGGTAGCTGTGACCTGCGCGTTCGGTTTCAAGCCAGTGGGGGTGGAGGTGGGCTTGGACGTCGTGGCCTTGGGTGATGGCTTGGCGAAGTTGGTTTTCAGCAGCTTCGACAAAATGATCCGCTCCCCATTGTCGATGGCGCCAGAGAGAGGCGTTATCCACAAAGAGGGTGAGGGGGATTTGCAGGGTTTTGCAGGTCTGCAGGAGCCTGTCGGTCGGAGGGATCAGCACCTCGGTTTCCGGGAGATGGTTGCCTCCCAGATAAAGCTCGTAGTCTGCGGAGTAGAGCAGGTGGATCATGGAATCCTTCAGTGGCGAGGCTGCCGTTGGATCTTGTGGGACCGATTGTCTATATTACACCAGGATGCCACTGAAAAAGGATGGTGGTTCTTGCTGATTTTTTTTCTGACTTTCTGGCTGTTTGGGCGGATTGGACTGTTTTTCGGATATGGACATCAAACAAAAAGGGATCTACCGGCAAACCCGAGGCGGGGTGGGGGAGGGGCGCAGGATGGTGGCTCTGGCCCAGGCGCTGGTGGTGCGGGGGTTCAAGGGGCAGTATCGACGTTCGTTGATGGGGCCCGCCTGGGCGTTTTTGCAGCCTTTGGTCTATATGGTGGTGTTTACTTTTTTGCGGGGGGTGCTGGATATCCCCAGCAACGGCATCCCCTACGCCATCTTTACCTTCAGTGCTTTGGTTCCCTGGACCTTTTTTTCCAATGCCGTCTCCCGCTGTGCCCCCAGTATTTCTGCCAATGGGGGAATTCTTAAAAAAATATCCGTCGCTCGGGAGATCTTTCCCATCTCAGCGGTGGTCACTTCTCTGCTCGATTTTTTGATCGCCTCGGTCATCCTGGTAGGCATGATGGTCTACTATGAGGTGCCGGTGGGTTGGACCCTGCTGTGGATTCCCCTCCTGGTTGTTTTAACGGCGCTTTTTGCTTTGGGGATTGGCCTTGCCGCAGCCGCCGTGGGCACCTTCAAGCACGACGTTATTTTTGGTATTCCGTTTTTGATGCAGTTTTGGATGCTGGCCACCCCCATCATGTATCCGGCGAGCCAGGTGCCGGAGCGGTGGCAGGGGATTTTTGCTCTCAATCCCATGGTGGGTTTGATTGAGGGGTTTCGCAATATTTTGACGTTGGGTCAGGGGCCTGATTTGGCGCTGCTCGGTACCTCTGTTTTGGGGATAGCCGTGGTGTGGTTGATTGCCTGGCCGCTGTTTCGGTCGGTCTCCCAATATTTTTCGGATGTGTTGTGATGGACAACCAAGCGGTCATTCGGGTGGAGGGGCTTTGGAAACGCTATGGCTTGCCGTTGATGCCTTTTTTGCGTCGGGGTGTGCGGCAGGCTCGGAGCTTGGTCGGGATGGAGCCGGGGCAGGAGAAGGAGCTGCCTTGGGCGTTGCAGGATATCTCCTTTGAGGTGCGTCCCGGGGAGACTCTGGGGTTGATTGGTCGCAATGGTTCGGGAAAATCGACCTTGCTCAAGGTTTTAGCCGGCGTGACCCCCCCCACCAGTGGCACGGTGATGGTGGATGGGGGAATGTTCCCGATGATCGAGCTGAACGCCGGGGTGCATATGGAGCTGACCGGCCGGGAAAACATTCGTTTGTTGGCGACGGTGATTGGGCTTAGCCGGGAGCAGATCCAAAAAAATCTACCGGAGATTGAGGCCTTTTGTGAGCTGGGGGAGTGGTTGGACCGCCCGGTGCGGATGTATTCCAGCGGCATGATGGTGCGTTTGGGGTTTGCGGTGGGGGTGCATATTAATGCCGATATCCTGCTGATGGACGAAGTGCTGGCTGTGGGGGATATGGGGTTTCAAAATAAATGCCTGGAGCATCTGGAGGCGTTGCGGGGCCGGGGTAAATGTACGCTGTTTGTTTCCCACAACATGCAGCGGATTCGCCGGATGTGTGATCGGGTGTTGGTGTTGGAGAAGGGGCGTCCGGTATTTATGGGACCGCCGGAAGATGCGATTGCGGCCTATGCCAAGACCGTCGGCTCGGGGACGTTGGGCAATATTTTAAACCGGGCATCGTTTGATTTTATCGGCACCACCCTGGAAGAGATTGGGATGCGGGTGGATGGGGTAGTGACGGAGGTGATGACCCCGGGTTCGGTGGTGGAGATTGCCTTTACGTTGGCGGTTGAGGCGGATGTGGGGGAAGCGACGGTCAATATTGCCCTTGAGAGTCCGGATGCGGTATCGGTGGTTTGGGAGACCCTGGATTTGGATCTGCAAGCGGGTAGGAACTGTTTTGAGGTGAGATGGCAAAATATGCGGGTGCGGGCTGGGGAGTATGTGGTGCGGGTAGGGGTAGGTGTCGGCGGTGCCCAAAGAAAGGGCTTTCGGATCTCCAAAGCGATGCGGGTGATGATGGAAGGCAATACGCTGTATCAGGGAATCTACAAACCGGAATCCGAATTTGTATTGAAAAAGAGGTTTTGACTTGAACTATTAAAAAAAAAGCGGGGGGTTTGGGGGGATTCCTCCCCCCAAGGTTTTTCTTTTGATCTTGACCTTGATCTTGACCTTGACCTTGATCTTGACCTTGGAGTTGTCGTTGAGTTGATCTTGACCTTGGAGTTGTCCCAGAGTTGAAAATTCTAGCCACTCTAAAACCGGAACGCTATGAGGTTGGCTATCACGCCTACGGTGTGCTGGCTGAAATCGATTGGTTCCAACGGCGCGTCATTCGCACCCTCAAGATCCCCTGCGCTTCCTTCCGGGATGATCAAGCCTTCATGGGACCCTTGATCGGTGGCGTCTGCCAGGTCGGCAACCGGATCTATGTGGCTTTCTGGAACTTTATCATCGAGGTGGACTACGACCGCTTTGAGATCATCAACACCATTTCAACCCCCCAGATGGCTGATTTGCATGGGATGACCACGGATGGCAAACATTTGTGGGTGGCCTCTACTGCGGTGGAGTCGGTCCTCTGTCTCGATATCCAATCCGGCAAGCCCCTGTGGCGCTGGGGGCCGGACGATCCGCTTTTATCCCAGGATCCGCCACCGTTGATGGATCGTTTGAGGGATCGGATGAAGCGGGGTGGAGGGTTGAAGGTTCCGGATCTGGATAAGGGTGAATATCGTTATGTACACAAAAGCCGCTCCCCCTTTTATCGCCACCATCTGAATGAGGTCACCTGGCACAAGGGCTCTTTGTATGTCGGCACCAAGGGTTGGTTTGGCGAGCCGTATAGCGCGATTATTCACTTGAACCCAAAGACCAGGGCCGCTTCGTTCATGGTGGAGCCGGGTGGGTTTATGGGGGCTCATGACGGGGTTTTTCATGAGGGGCGTTTTGTGGTGACGGAATCGTCCAAAAATGGGGTGGCCTGGCGCAATCCCAACGCTGAGATCATCCGCCAGGAGCTCCACCCGGCCCGTTTTTTTGTGAGGGGCTTGTGCTTTACCGGCAACTCTTTTTTGGTCGGCTTTACTCGCGTGCGCAAATCCAAAGGCCCGTCGTGGATTATCGAGTGCGACCCCAGATTCAACCGTGAATTCCGCCGCATGGAGCTAAAAGGCTTCTACCCCCCCCACCAAGGCACCGCCATCCACGCCCTGGAGATGGTCCGGAGCTGATTATTCACCTCCCCCCCAACTCTTCGTTCACCGCAATATTTGCCCCGAATCCGCTTCAGAAATGCGGCGAATGGTGCTATATTTTCCGCAAATCATGCGGAGAATACTCGTGTATATTTGGCAGGAAGAAAATTGGCCCCATTTTCGTTGGGATGCAGCGACCTTGCTGACCCCTCTGGCTGAGGCACGTTACAAGCAGGGGAAATTGCTGGGGCGGATGCATCAGCTGGGGTTTGTCCTTCAGCGGGATGCGGAGTGGTGGGCGACGGTGGAAGAGGTGGTGCAGACCTCTGAAATCGAGGGAGAAAAACTGGATATCGCTGAGGTGCGCTCTTCTGTAGCCCGTCATCTTGGCTTGCCCCAGGCGGCTCTATCCCCCCCTGACCGCCAGGTGGAGGGAGTTGTGGAGATGATGTTGGATGCCATGCATCGCCATGGGCAGCCGCTGAGTGTTGAGCGGTTGTTTGGTTGGCAGGCGGCGCTGTTTCCGACTGGCTATTCCGGCTTGGGAAAGATCACTGTCGGCGCTTGGCGAGATGATCAGGACGGCCCCATGCAGGTGGTTTCCGGCCCGGTGGGGAGGCAGAGGGTTCACTATCAGGCCCCACCCGCCCAAGTCATAGCTGCTGAGATGGCTGAATTTTTAACCTGGTTCAACCATTCCCCCCCCCTGGATGGCCTTCTGCGCAGTGGTATCGCCCACCTGTGGTTTGTCACCCTGCATCCATTTGAAGATGGCAATGGTCGCCTGGCCCGGGCGATGGCCGATCTGGCGTTGGCGCAGATGGAGGGAACCGGTCAACGTTTTTATAGCGTTTCAGCCCAGATTCAGCGGGATCGAAAGCGCTATTATGAGGTGCTGGAGCAGACGCAAAAGGGGGGCGTTGAGATCACGGATTGGTTGATGTGGTTTATAGCCACTTTCAATCAGGCGATGGATGCCGCCTTGGATCAAAGCCGTTCGGTGCTGCGTAAGGCTGCGTTTTGGCAGCAATTTCAGAACGAGCCTCTGACAGCAAGACAGAAGGCGATCCTCAACCGCTTTATGGACGGCTTCGAAGGCAAACTCACCGCCAAAAAATGGGCCGCCCTAGGCAAATGCTCGGTAGACACCGCCAACCGCGACATCCATGACCTGCTGAATCGAGGGCTTCTCCTGCGCAACCCGGGCGGCAGCAAACGCACCAGCTACAGCGTGCCGGGGTTCGAGGTGGATGAGGAATCGTAAGCTGGTCACAGCTGTCATCATGCACAGGGGCGGGATCAGATCCTGGCAAATCAGTGCTTGCTCATCGATGTCTTGCATTTTAAAATGACAGAGAGAGTGGATTTATGTTGAATTTTAAGATTATTTATGCTGAATTTGTCTAATCAGATTCGTCGGATTCCAGCAGAAATGGATAGGGTGGCCCCACATTTGGTTGCCCTTTGATCGTTGCAAGCTGGTAGCATGGTGTTGAATTGGGTAGGTTTGATGAACCATCACATAACCGGAATTGGGAGAGCGGCGATGCCCTCTGCGGCAAGCAAAGTGATTGAACAGGCATTGGCCCTGCCAGAAAGAGAGCGTTCTTTGATGGCTCGTGATTTGATTTTGAGCCTGGAAGAAGGGGAGGATGATCCGCAAACGGAAGCCGCTTGGCAAACAGAGATCGCCCAGCGGTTGGAGGATATCCGAGGTGGAAGGGTGACCTGCTTGGCTTGGGATACCGTTCGAAACCGGATAACAGAGCGTATCGTTGACAAGGCTTGAGATCCATCCAGAGGCTGCCACGGAATTAGAATCATCAGTTCTCTGGTATGAACAACGGCATAAAGGCTTGGGTGGACTACTTTTAGCCGAGGTTGAACGTGGGCTTGAACAGGTGGTTTCTACCCCTGAAAGATGGCCTGCCTTTTCTAAGGCTGCCCGGCGTTATGTGTTGCGGCGCTTTCCTTTCGCCATTGTCTACTTTTATGAGCGAGGAAAGGTGCATGTACTCGCTATCATGCATCTAAGCCGTCGACCAGATTATTGGCGTAACCGTGTTGTGAAGTAAACTCGATAGAGATGGTTTTTTGTTGGATGGCATAAGGCAAGTAAATAAGGTGTCTCCCGATTCGTCCATAAGGGAAATAGGTAAGGTGTCCCCCGATTCTTGCCCCAAGGTGTCCCCCGATTCTTGCCCCAAGGTGTCCCCCGATTCTTGCCCCGATTCTTGGAGGATAGGGTCATAGATGTCTTGCGATTCTCGGTGGTACGTAATTGTGTTATGGTTTTTGTTAACAAATATTTTCACTCTATTCCGCTTTGGTATATTATGATAAGTTTTGTTTCTCATGAATGTTATAGGGGGATTTAGTATGGTTGAACTGAGTGATACATTCCGTGATCCAAGTTCTCGTGTAGCAAAAACAGTCGTTGCTATCGATTTGACAGGCTCAACAAAAATGAAGGAGGAGCAGCCGGAGGCCGCATGGCTAACTACATACGGATGGTTTTTTGACCTTCTTGGTAAGACGATTAATGGATACAAGGGAGAGATTATTAAGTACCTTGGGGATGGGCTGATGGCTGTTTTTGATGAAGACGATGCTGCTAAGGCTATCAATTGGTCTATCGTAGTTCAAGAAGAGATGGCTTCTGCCCGGGCAAAGAATCTTATACGCTGTAGTTGCTCAATCGGAATTGGTTATGGAGAGGTGGTTGAGTTCTCGTTGCCAACCGGTAGTCATGATTATATAGGTGCAGTTGTAGATAGGGCCTTCCGACTCTGTGATGCCGCCAATGCGAACGCAATTTTTGTGGATACTGATACCGTTGCTGCAGCATCAATGACAAAGATTTTATCTGTAGCTGGGAATAGTGTTGCTCCTCGACGAAGTCCTAAGGAATATAGAGGCCCAGAAGAATTGATCCGTCTGGATGGTTTTACAAGGTCTGTAAGTTACCATGAGATTCTTTGGCAGAATGCTCGCTTTAGTGTTAAGCCAAAGTTTGCAACAGAACTATCGGAAAAAGGTGGGGTACGCACTGGTTCTGATATCCTGACAATGGAATATGCACTAGAGCAAAAAGAGCAAAAAGAGCAAAAAGAGCAAAAAGAGCAAAAAGAGCAAAAAGAGCAAAAAGAGCAAAAAGAGCAAAAAGAGCA
>JADFZT010000078.1:17741-19243 GCA_015232395.1 Magnetococcales bacterium
AAAAAGCAGAATGGTTTCATGGGGTGGTTGATGTTTGGCGTCAAGATAGAAAGTTTGGCTTTATAAAGTCTAGTCAAGAAAGTTTTTACTTTAACAGTCAGTATCTTTTTTGCGATGAGATGGAGATTGAAGAGGGAAGGAAAGTGACTTTTATTGCTTTGCCTCCTCTGGCGAACTCTAAAAGCAGGCGTGCATCACGTATTTTCGTGCACGGCTGTAAAATTCGGGGCAAGATTACACATGTTCCCATAAATAAAGGATATGCTTTTGCTGATGTAGAGGGGCAATTGGGTGAGAAGCAAAGTCTACTTGTCTTGATTGAACAAGGAAAAATAATTAGTACAGGGGCAACTGTCGAACTTTTTCTTGATGGAAACCAGAAAGGCCCAATAGGGAAAAGTTTGGAGGTTCTCCAGCCATCTTGATTTTGGGCTTGATTCCGCCATGGAATCATGAATCGGCCACCATTGAATCGATTGAATCGATTGAATCGGGGGACATCTTACCCATTTCCTTTTATCGATTGAATCGGGGGACATATTGGAATCGGGGGACACCTTACCTATTTCTTTTTATTGGAATCGGGGGACACCTTACCTATTTCTTTTTTGGAATCGGGGGAATCGGGGGACACCTTACCTATTATCGGGAATCGGGGGAGGAATCGGGGGACACCTTACCTATGGGGGAGGAATCGGGGGACACCTTACCTATTTCCTTTTTGCAACAATAAACTTATTTATGTCTCGTGCATGCCAGAATCGGGGGAATCGGGGGACACCTTACCTATTTCCTTTTTGCAACAATAAACTTATTTATGTCTCGTGCATGCCAGGGTCAATAAACAGCGCCAGATTTATTCTCCTCCCTTGGATCGGAAGATTTTCCCCATTATCATTGGTCTTCTATAGATTTGTCCGAGAATTTTTTTGTGAGGAGGAACACGCCCACACCAAGGAGAATTATCGATGGAAAAAGCAGTGGCCACCATTGAAGCAGAAGCTCTGAAGCTGAGTCCAATAGCGCGTCTGGAATTGGTGGATGCCATTCTGGGAAGTCTGGATGTGGCGGATGAAAAAATGGACCGGCTTTGGTCTGAGGAAGCGGAAGATCGTCTGTCGGCCTACCGGCGGGGGGAGTTGAAAGCCATTTCTCTGGAGGAGGTGTTGGCAAAATACCGCACGTCATGAATCATGGGATGCTCCTAATCCATCTACAGAAAAACCGCAGCTGAAACCGAAAGCCGTTTCGCCAGTGAGCGCATTTGGTGCACGTTCATCTCCCCCTTGCCAGCCAATATTTCCGAAACCACCCCCTGGCTGCCGATTTCCGGCAGGTCGGATTGGTGCAGGTCATGTTGCTCCATCAGCAGGCGAAGCACCTCTTGGCTTGGGGCGTCGGGAATCGGGTGGTGATCCGCTTCGTAAGTCTCAATCAGAACACCCAGAATATCAGTCAAGTCGTATAGAGGGTGGGTTACATCCTCACCCACTTCATCCAGA
>JADFZT010000079.1 GCA_015232395.1 Magnetococcales bacterium
CCAAAAGCCCTTCCAGCGCCAATTCCACCCCCATTACGCCGGCATCTGATGCCGATCGGGGAAATGACCATTCTGGCGTGGAAAAATCGTGTCAAGAAATATCGTGCTGCCACCTCATTTTTTTTGGGGGGGCGAGCAGTTACCCCTCGGATTTATTCCCCGGGACAGGGGTACCCAAACCCATCGATCCAAACCCGACCATCAGGTATGCAAGAGGGGCTGTCGATTTTGAAAATCAGGCCATCAGGAGAGGCCCCAGCCCAAAATCCCTGGAAATTCCGCTCTCCTTTCCGGCATGGTTCTTAAGAGAGCCGTTGCCAGGTGGCTTCAGAGGGAATTTTGATCAACGGCTCCTTTTTGCGGATTTATAGCAGTTCTATCTCAAAATTGAACACTCTTCCCTGACTCGTCATCCCCGCGAAGGCGGGGATCCAGGGAGCTGATGATTGGCCTCAAGGAAAAACCAAATCTTCAAGAAAGGCCGGTGTTTTGCTGAAAGTGATGCAAGATTTGGAAAGGTTCGCACCAGCCCCCCTGGATTCCCGCATTCGCGGGAATGACAGAAAAAGTACAGCGGCATATGTCCAATTCTTGATTTGAATTGCTATAATCGGGAATCCCCTTCTCCCGAATACCGTCCAATTTGTTGCTACCGAAGGAACGGGTAGGCCAACACTCTCCATCATCAAAGGATCTCCCCCATGGAACCAACACTCGTCGTCTGCATTAAGGAACGGATGCCCGGCAGACCCTCCTGCAAAGAACGGGGCAGCCCGGAGTTGGCGGACAAGCTGGAAAAGGCCCTGGCTGAAGAGGAGATTGACGTGCCGGTCAAACGGATTCTCTGCCTGGGTCAATGTGAAAACGGTCCCAACATGCGTATCGCTCCGGGGGGGGCTTATTATAATCATGTGACGGAAGAAGATTTGCCCGAAATCATAACGGAAATGGCTCGGGTGAAAGCTGCTCATGCCTCTGAAAAGGCGTCGTGATCAGTCAGACAGAGCGCTTTTGATGGGCTTTTGACTCTTTTTTTGCTATAAAGGAGGAGTAGAGACTTGCCTCAGGTTGATTTTGAGGCGGCTTCCAGTCGGATCGGGAGTTAGCTGGAACGGGGATCCTCAGATGGATCAGACCCCCACTTAAAGGGATCAGCCACCATGTCTGAAGTGCGCACCGACGCCCCACTGCTCACCACCCAGCATTACGGCCTGGCTTTGAGCCTGAATAAAAATATCGGCCTCAACAACGATGAGGTCACCTCCTCCCTGGGCCGGGAAGCCAACACCTTCGATCCCCGCAAACTGGGGCTGAGTAGAGGTCTGGACGCCCTCGGCATCGACACGGACATCGTCACCCGCAGCCGCCTGGATGAAGTGAGCGGCACCAGCTCTCTGCTCCAAGCCCGGGAGTTGGAGCAAGTGAGCGTCGCCTCCAGCATCACCCGCACTTCCAAAGGGCTCACCCCAGCCACCAATGAGGGGAGCCACTCCCTGAAATCCCTCTTCCCGGGGCTCTACGACCGTTTGGGCCAACGTCAGGAGTCGGCCACCACCACACCCCCTTCAGGCAATCAGCTGGATCTGACGGTCTGAATTTTTCGACCTTAAGAGCCCCCCTTATCTTGGATGGGATATCTTAACGCCCTGTTCACGGAAAACAACGCCCCCCTCAATTCCGGCAAAGCCCCCCTCTTTGTGATCCCGTGTAGGGTACGGTGAGCGACGCGAACCGCATCAATCAACTCCCTCCATCAGCCAAGCCACTCCCCCCATCAATGACCTGACAGATTCACACAACGGTTAAAATGCCAGTGATGGCTTTCCAACAATACGACTCCCATGGCTCATCCCATCCTGTACAAGCTGTGGGATACGTCTCTCTCCTCACCCCCTATACCAACTCCAATCCAGAATTGGACATATGCCGTTACTCTTTTGCTGTCATTCCCGCGAATGCGGGAATCCAGAGTGTCTGGCACAAACCTTTCCAAATCTTGCTCCACTTTCAGCAAAACACCGGCCTTTCTTGAAGATTTGGTTTTTCCTTAAGGGCAATCATCACTCCCTGGATCCCCGCCTTCGCGGGGATGACGAGTCAGAGAAGAGTGTCCAATTTTGAGATAGAACTGCTATATATACCTGCCTTTTGTCGTGAGAGATAACCCCCCAACAAAAACGGCGGACCAGATAGCAGGCCCGCCGTTTGAGATGACTTTTTTCCAACAATTCAGCTGATCGGAAGAGGGAAGCTCCTCTCAGGAGAGATCAGACCATGCCACCCGAAAAAAGTTGATGCCCTAGAAGTTTTCGAAGTCACTATCAGAATCCCCTCCCCCCATCCCCATATCCAGATTGGCCCCTCCCCCCCCTTGACTGGGAGCCGGGAGTGCTGCGCGGCGTGGGGCTGGAAGAGATTTCTGACGGGCTGGGGCGCGGTGGGCCTGGGCGACGGCGGCCGGGTTGTTACTGGTTTTGAAAAAGGAGGTGGCGCTGTTGAGCAGATCCGCCTGGGAGGAAAGCTCTTCGGAAGTACCCGCCATCTCCTGGGAAGCCCCGGCATTTTTTTGAATCACCTGATCCAGCTGCTGCAACGCCTGATTGATCTGCCCGGTACCCTGATTCTGCTCCTGGCTGGCAGCCGCAATTTCCTGAACCAGTTCGGCGGTTTTTTGGATGTCGGGCACGAGCTTGGTCATGATGGTACCCGCCCGCTCCGCCACCGCCACACTGGAAGCGGAGAGCTGAGAGATCTCTCCAGCGGCTGACTGGGAGCGCTCCGCCAGCTTGCGCACCTCTGCCGCCACCACCGCAAACCCCTTACCATGCTCCCCGGCCCGGGCCGCCTCAATAGCAGCGTTCAAAGCCAGCAGGTTGGTCTGGCGGGCGATCTCCTCAATGATGGAAATTTTTTCCGCGATCTCCTTCATCGCCCCCACCGCCTCCTCCACCGCCTTGCCACCATCAGAAGCATCCGTGGAGGCCTGACGGGCGATGGTTTCGGTCTGCTGGGAGTTGTCGGTATTTTGAGAAATATTGGAGGCCATCTCTTCCATGGCCGCAGAGGTCTCCTCAATGGAGGCCGCCTGATTGCTGGCCCCTTCGGACATGATTTGGGCTGCGTTGGAAAGCTCTGTGGAGCCACTGGCCACCGTCACCGAGGCCCGCTGCACATCCTGGAAGGTCTCCTGCAATTTGAGCACTGCACGGTTAAGGCTCCGGGCCATCGAACCCACCTCGTCCTTGCTGGTCAGGACACATTGCCGGGTGAGGTCCCCTTCCCCAAGGCGTTCACAAAAAGAACGGATCATGTTGAGGGGGCCTGAAATGGAACGGCCCAGGATGATACCGATGAACACGCTGAGAATGACGGCAACCCCACCGGCGGTAAAGAGCACCGAAGCGATGAGATCGGCCCCATCCAAAATATCCTGGGATTTTTCGTTGGCCTCACTGATCTGGGTGTCGATGAGGCGGTTCATGCGATCTTTGAGCTGATCACTGGCCCCGTCAAAGGCTTCCATCACCACGTTACCGGCGGCCAAGCCCTCCTTCATATAGGCGTTGGCCATACGTGTGCCCACATCATGGAGATGATCGAAGGCCGCATCCAGATCCTTCAGATCCCGCAGCTCGTTGCTGGCCCCTTCCGACTGAAACATTTCCCGAAATTTAGCCAGCCCCGCCTTGAAACGGTCAGCCGCATCCTGGGCATCTCCAAAGCCATCGGGATTGTGGGTGGCGGAAACATCGGTCAGCCACTGCTGAAGCTCAATGATATCCGACTGCATGTTTTTGGCGGTGAGTGAAAAGGGCAGAGACTCCTCTTTCACGACCAACGCCGCTTCCCGGGTCTCCTGAATGGCGGAATAGATCATGGCAAAGACTACCAGGATAACCACCAGAATCAGACCAAACCCCACCCCCAACCTTGGACCCACCCGCATATCGCTCAGAGTCATCACACCCTCCTCTTCAGGAATTTTTCTGTAACATTCTGTAGAACACAGGCAAAGTACACACTTTACCAAAACAGGAATGATAACTATTTGTTAAAAATTTACAAAGTTTTTGTGCGCAAAACCTGAGAATTTGATGCGATTTTTACAACACACCTGAATTATAATAGAAAATCATTTGTCAATCATCAGTCTGTTTTTGGAGATGCGTGAAGCCAAGTCAACAGCATGATGTAAAGAGCGGGGGTCGGCCAGCCCTTTGCCAGCGATATCAAAAGCGGTGCCATGATCAACACTGGTGCGAACTATGGGCAATCCCAGGGTGATGTTGGCGGCCTGGCCAAAGGCAAGCATTTTAAGAGGAATCAGGGCTTGGTCGTGATACATGCAGATGACGGCATCGTAGCTGGATCGTGCCGCTGCATGAAACAGGGTATCGGCGGGCAGGGGACCTCGGATCGTGCCTGGATATTTTTCGGCCAGGGCCTCACACACAGGCCGGATCACCTCGATCTCCTCCCGGCCAAAAGCCCCCTCCTCCCCGGCATGGGGGTTGAGTCCGGCCACGGCCAAACGGGGAGAAGGCATGGCAAAATCCCTCTGAAGAGCCGTGAGTGTGGTCTCCATCACCCGAAAAAGCGCCTCCCGGGTCAAAGCGTGTGGGACGCTTTTCAGGGATTGATGAATCGTCGCTGGCACCACCCGCAGCCCCTCACCGGCCAACATCATCACCGGATGGGGGGTGTGGGTAAAATGTCCCAGCATTTCGGTGTGGCCGGGATAGTCGAAGCCCGCTTCGAACAAAACGGCTTTGTGAATGGGGGGAGTGACCACTGCTGCCACACGACCGGCCAAGGCCAGCTCTACCGCTTTTTGGATGGAGGCCACCACAGCCGGAGCGTGCCGGGGGTTTGGTTGGCCAAAGGTGAGGGTTGCCAGCGCCAGGGAGTGGGCCGCAGGCAAAACAGCCAAACATTCAGGAGGCAGCTGACAGGCCTCCTCCGGAGTCGTCACCACTTGGAAATTCAGATCAAGATCAAGGCGGCTTGCGGTCCAGGGAAGCAGATCGGGATCGCCGATCCAAAGCCAGGGAGCAGAACAGGAACGCCCTGCATGGGCCTTGATGAGCACTTCCGGCCCCACCCCGGCGGGATCCCCCATGGTGATGGCGATGGGGAGAGCTTGAGACGGGTGGGGCGTCAACGCAGCTCCACAAAGGCCCGCATGCGGATATCCCGGAGCCACTGGCGATAGCGGGATTGGAGCTTGGCCTGCATCAACCGCTCCTTGAGGCTGTCATGTTGAGCCGCCAGGGAGTTGGGATCCAGGGTCCCCTTCTCCTCGACAAAGGCCAGATGCCAGCCAAAGCCGGTTCGAATCGGTTCGCTCACCTGCCCCGGTTCCAGATTGAAGACCACATCATCAAATTCCGGCACCATCACCCCTCGGGCAAACCAGCCCAGATCCCCGCCATCCGAGGCGGTATCATCATCGGAATATTGCCGGGCCAGATCCGCAAAGGGTGTCCCTTCCAGGGCTTCCTTGCGAATGGCTTCCAATCTGTTGCGGGCTCTCTCCTCGGCATCGGTTCCACCCTCTTCAAGCACCTTGAGCAAAATATGGCGGGCTTTGATCCGAAGCTGGGTGGTGGATGCGTCGCCCTTCATCACCATGCGCCGATCAATCATCTGAAAGATGTGATATCCCTGACCCGAGCGATAGGGTGGACTGACAGAGCCTTTTTTCAGAGGAAAAACCACCTCTTCCATTTCCGGCAGCAGCTCTCCCCGTTTGAACCAGCCCATTTCACCCCCTTCGAGCCCCCCGGGGTCATCGGAGTGTTGGCTGGCCAGGGTGGCGAAGGAGGCCCCACCCTTGAGCTGACCGATAAGATCAATGGCTTTCAGGCGGACCGCCTCCAATTCCTTGGCAGAGGCATCATCGGGTATGGAAAGTAAAATCTGCGCCAGATGGATCTCCTCCACCCCCTTATCCTTCAGAGTGGTGCGATAGAGATCCTGAATTTCCTCCTCGGAGACCGTTACCAGCTTGGAGATGACTTTGTTGATCAGGCGACCCTGGAGGAGTTGATCGTGGAGGGTTCGGCGATATTTACTCAGAGACATCCCCTGCTGGGCCAGAGCCTCGGGCAGGGAGCCGGGGGGCAGATTGTTGTCTGCCTCCACCTTGGCCATGATCCGCTGAAGATCCTCTTCGGTCACCGCCACGCCCAGCTGTTTGGCCTTCTGATCCCGAATCTTGCGCATGACCAGTTCATCCAAAACCCGCTTGCGGATCTTGAGGGGATCCACCGGCGTGCCGGAATCCTTGAATTTCATCAGGATAGGCCTGGCCATCTCGGCTATTTCAGATTCGGTAATAATGTCGGTCTCAGCCTCTGTACCACTCAAATCACGGGCTTCGACGATGGCCGCGATGCGGTCGAGAAGTTCGGCGTGGGCCGGGGGAATCCAGAAAAAAGCCGCCAGTAGAATCATCGGCAAGAGGCCCGAGCGCCCCCCTGAGAGCACTGTTTTCATCCTTGTCCCTCCCCTTGGAGCGGTTTCGCACGCGCTTATATAGTTGGATGATTGCCGGGAGCCATCAGAGTGCATGACGCCAGGGCTTGAATTCACTCCGGTCAACGCCCGGGTTCCCGGTTCAACCCGGTTGCCAGACCTTGAGGTCAGCTCCCTTGAGTCCACTCCTGGCAAGCTGTCCGGGTGTCGACGTGGATCAAGAGTTGACACCATACCCTCCCAAACCACGGAGGTTGATCAGGAAGCCCACAAAACCGCCCCCATGCTCGTCCGTATCTGAAGAGAGGCTGCGTCCACCAAACAGGTCCAGGCTCCAGCAGTCGTGCTCATAGCGCAGACCTGATTTCCAGCTTTTGATGTTATCGTTCATCAAGGAATAGTCCGCTTCCTGGGTCCAGAGCCAGTTTTCACTCAGATGCAAGGCGCCGTCCAGGGTGAGATCCTCGATATCCTCATTCCCCTCTTCTTCCAGCCCCGATATCTGATCGGGCTGGTTGCGGTGGTAACCCAGCTCCAGCCAATCGTTGCGGGGGGTGTGAAACTTGAGGGAGACGTCGGTGTTGGGAATTTTGCCGTCATCGTGGTTAAAGCGGCCTCCGGCAGCGGCAGACCAATATTCGGAAAGATCCACTTCCAGCCCGGCCACGATGTCGGAAAAGGCCTCTTCGTTTTGATATTCCCGATGTCCCGCCGGCGCCCAGCGCTGCCCCACGGTGAGAGTCGCCAGCTCCCGCACCGGGTCATCTTCAGCAAATCGACCGATCAGCCTGGAAGTAACGCCGTAACTGATCCAATGGCCGGTGGAGAGGCGATCCACCCCGGAATAGCGGTTTTCAGCGAAAAGATTGGTGGTGGCAAAGTTGCGCAGGGTAGCGTCATAGTCCGGCACCCGGCTCTGGTCGCTGGAAGAGTTGAGGACATACTGCACCGTGGGCTCGATGGTGTGTTTGACCTTGCTGAACCCACCTTCGCCGCCCTGGCTGCCATAGTTGCGGGAGAGATTGCCATCCAGGCGCAAGCTCACCATGGCGGCTTCCCGGGATTGCTCACGGGCGGGTTCATCCCCGGCTTCTGCCGGATTGCCGTTGACCCAATAGAAGGTCTCTCGCACCCCGGCTGCGGCACTGATGCGACCAAAATGCAGCGGACGTTCATAGCGCAGGGTGGGGGCGATATCGACCCGTTGGGTGGAATCCCCAGCCATTTGATAAAAATTATCAAACCCCAAATCGCTCGTAACCCGCCAGTTTTCACCAATGGATTTTAACATCGTCTCACTGGTGAGGGAGATGAAGGGCAGCTGCTGGGTGGTGTTGATATCGCTGTCAGCTTCCAGATCCTGGTTCCAACGAACCCCGGCCTGTACCGCTGTAAAACCGTCTTCCTCCAGCTCCAGACGGTCGAAGGTCACGAAAGATTCCAACCGATGGGCATCGGGGTCCACGACATCCTGCTCAAAATCGTTGATAAAATCCCGACTGCGACTGGCGTTGATGTTGGCGTTGAGACTCCACGCGCCCAGGCGCTGGCTGTGTTTAAACACCGTCAGCCCGCGATACTCCTCTTCCTGCTCGTCCTGGATGTGATAAGTCTCCAGAAAGCCGGCATAATCCTTACCCAGATAGCGGTATTGCAGCCGTCCCATCACCCCTCGGCGACTGATGCCCCGCACCGCGAGAGTCGCATCCCGCTCCGGAGCGATGTTCCAATAGTAGGGAACCTCCGCCACCAGGCCGTTGCCGCCACTCACCCGCAGGGAGGGAATGAGAAAACCGCTTTTTCGCTCCGGGCGCAGGGGCTGACGCCACCAGGGGCTATAGAGGACCGGCACATCCCCCAGGCGCAGGGTGACATTTTTGGCGGTGACGCTGTTTTCCTCCCGATTGACCTGGATCTCCTCGGAACGGATGTGCCAGGGAGGCTCTTCACAGTCACAGTTGGTGTAGGTGGCTTCCTGGAGGGTGAGGCTGTTGCGGTCGTGCACCGCGACGGTCTTGGCGGTGGCGATCCCTCCGGGGCCGACCATGTCCATGCGCACGTCGTGAATGTTGCCTCGCTGATCATCCACATTCAATTCCACCCGCTCCGAGGTAAAAATATCTCCCTCACGGTTGAGTCGAATGTTACCGTCAGCAGTGATTTTTTTATCGATAATATGATAGCTGGCGGTATCGGAGGTGATTTCAAATCGCTTGCCCTGCATGATCTTCACGTTGCCGGTAGCGGTAATCACCTGGCCGTCACTGGAGTGGTCCATCCGGTCCGCTTCGATGTCGAGAGGGAGTTCATCCTCAGCGACGGCGGGGAGTGGAAAGAGGGAAAACAGACAACACAGCGCCAGCACTCTGCTTGCCGAAGAGTGGCCGGGCACTCTGTTGACCGTGGCTGGGGCGTGGCTACCCGCAGCTAGGCTGCTGCCCGTGGCTGGGGTGTTGCTCA
Organism: Magnetococcales bacterium; assembly: GCA_015232395.1. NCBI lineage: Bacteria > Pseudomonadati > Pseudomonadota > Magnetococcia > Magnetococcales > Magnetococcales bacterium. The sequence goes on from JADFZT010000079.1 coordinate 8,938, forward strand.
TTATTCGCAAGGTTCTCATCGAACGCATGGGTCGTCACCATCTAGGGCCACTCCCTGCCACCGGTCAGTGGGACGGGGCAAAGGGGCAGGCTTGGGGTGATTGATCAATCCAAATCCGGGTGGGTACGCATCACCGTGGCGCCATGAACGGCCACTTGGCCTGCGACTAAAGCCCAGAACGCGAATCAGGAATGATCCATCAAGCTAAAAAACAGAAAATCCATTGGAGCCGCAGTTTAATCGATTCATCATGCGTTTAACAGGGACCGAACAGCCCCCACCAGGTGGAGAGAGCCCGCCACCACCACCCTCTGGGATGGGGAAGCCTCCAAGCGGGCCGTGGCCAAGGCTTCTGCTGCCGTGGCGTGGCTGGTAACCATCCCCTCCCCAGCGGGCCAAAATCGAGCAATCCGCTCACCCGTCAACCCCCGTGGCCCGCTGCTCCCTACCACCAAAATCCGCTGGGCAAGAGGAGCCAACTCCCTGACCATGGCCGGGATATCCTTATCCTCAAAGGCGGAAAAAATCAGCAGGGTCGCACCCTTACCCGCCTCTCCATCCAGCAGGGCTTCCTTCAACACCCGAGCCCCTTGTGGATTGTGAGCGCCATCCAGCCAGATGGGGGGGGCTCCCGGAAAAAATTCCAACCGCCCCGGCCATCGGGCCTGGTGGATGCCTTGGCGTATGACCTCTTCCGATATGGCCATATCTGACGGAAAATCATTTGGCACCGCACGGTTTTTTTTGGGCAGGTGCCGGATGGCCGCAACCGCGAGAGCTGCATTTTGCAGTTGATGGCGACCTCTCAACCCTGGGTGCGGCAGGGTGATGGCGCCGGCATGATCGGTATAAGTCCACGCTCCACCAACCCCTTCGATAAAATCATAATCCCGACCTCTCAGAATCAAAGGGGCTCCCAGGGAACGCGCCCGGGTGTCGATAACCTCCCGGGCTGACTCTGAACCAGGATCAGCCACCACCGCTACCCCAGGCTTGATAATCCCCGCCTTTTCCCGGGCGATCTCCACCAGGCTCTCTCCCAGAAAGGCCTGGTGATCCAAACTGATGGGGGTGATGAGGCACAGACCGGGTGTGACAACACTGGTGGCATCCAGACGCCCCCCCAGGCCGGTCTCCAGGAGTGTGATATCGGGTTTCAGATGGGCAAAATGGAGCAGGGCACAGGCTGTGGTGATCTCAAAATAGGTCTCATCCACCCCAGAGCAGGCCCTCAAAGTGCGCTCCAGCAAGGGAATCAGCTGCTCATCGGAGATTTCAGCGCCATTCAAACGAATGCGTTCGTTAAAACGTGCCAGATGGGGAGAGGTATAGCTGCCGGTGGTCAAACCCGCCTGCTGAAAAATTTCCGCCAAAAAGGCGATCACAGAGCCTTTGCCGTTGGTTCCGGCAACGTGGATGGGGGTGAGTCCCAGGTGTGGGGATTGCAGGCGGTCAAGGAGCTGGTTGATCCGCTCCAGGCCCAAAAAAACCGCCTGGGCACCGTGGTTTTCAGCGATCTCCAGAAGCTTGGCCAGGCGTGGGTTCATAACCTGGAATCCATGGCAGTGTGTCGTAGTAGAGGAAGCCCAAGGGACACTGGCAGACTGGGCGGCACTGGCTGGCAGGCTGGGGAGAGAGTCGGCCTGATGGCGACCCTGGCTCCTAACTGCCCTTGCCCGTCTGGGAGGCCAGGTTGTTGCGGGTCAGGTGGCCCAAAAGCCCAGCCAAAAGATCCCGCATTTCGCTTCGAGGACAGATGCGATCCAAAAAGCCATGCTCCAGCAGATATTCACTGCGTTGGAACCCTTCCGGAAGCTTTTCCCGGACCGTCTGCTCAATCACCCGGGGACCGGCAAAACAGATCAGGGCATTGGGTTCAGCCAGGATGATATCCCCCTGCATGGCAAAGGAAGCGGTCACCCCGCCGGTGGTGGGATCGGTCAACACCGGAATAAAGGGCAGACGGGCCGCTTCGAGCTTGGTGATGGCGGCTGACGTTTTGGCCATCATCATCAGCGAAAGAATCCCCTCCTGCATACGGGCCCCCCCAGAGGCGGGAAAAACCACAAAGCCGCAATTGGCCTCCATGGCGGCCAGCGCTCCCTGAGCCACCTTGGCCCCAGCCACCGAACCCATGGAACCGGCCAAAAAATTAAAATCAAACGCCGCCACCACCGCTGGAATGCCCTTGATGGTGCCTTTATAAACCCGCACGGCGTCTGGGGTGCCGGTCTTCTTCTGGGCATCTTTGATGCGATCCCGGTAGCGCTTTAAATCTTTAAATTTAATGGGGTCGCTTGGATGAAGGCCGGAAAAAAGCTCTTCCCTGCCCTCCGGGTCCAGGGTGATTTCGATGCGGCGGATGCCGGAAATGCGAAAGTGATGCTCGCAATGGGGACAAACGTCCAGATTGCGGGCCAGCTCCTGCTGGAAAAGGGCCTGACCGCAAGGGGGACATTTCACCCACAACCCCTCAGGGGTTTGGCTGCGGCGGACATTTTCCTTGATTTTGGGTTTGATGATCCGGGTGATCCAGTTCATTACCGACCCTTAAGGCTGATGAATCAATGGTTATGGGGCCTCTGACACCCCTCTCCTGTTCAGATGCGGTGGGGGTATCGTTTGGTTTGATCAGGCCCGGGTTTTATTTTAACGGGACACAACAGCTACTGCCAACCCGCTAAAAGTGGCGGCGCGGGAAATCTTCCCCGGACCGTTTGGCTCTTTTCAGTATTTCGTTCAACTTCCCGTCAGCATTTCGTTCAACTTCCCGCTTCAGCACTCTGTTTCAGCTGCCCGAACCCTTCGAACAAACTGCGCCATCTTGGCAGAATCCTTGATGCCTGGGGAGACTTCCACCCCACTGGAAACATCCACCCCATAGGGGGCTACCTGGCGTACCGCTTCGGCGACATTGTCCGGATTGAGCCCTCCGGCCAAAACATAATGGCGAGGCAGTTGGCCATCCTTCAGCAGAGACCAATCAAAGCGATGGCCCGTGCCGCCATAACTCCCGGCAACCTTGGCATCCAGCAAAAGTCCGTTGTCTGGGATAAAAGACGCGATCCCGGCCAAATCTTCTCCATCCGCAATCCGTAATGCCTTGATCACCCGACGCTCTACAGCCTGACACATTTCGGGAGATTCGTCACCGTGAAGCTGGATGATATCGAGCCCCACCAGAGAGGCAATGCGGTGAATCTCCTCCAGGGCTTCGTTGACGAACAGACCCACCACGCTTAAAAACGGTGGCAGCTCCCTGACGATATTCCGGGCTTTTTCGGGATCGATGCAACGTTTTGATTTTTCATAAAAAACAAGGCCAATGGCATCCGCTCCAGCCTCCAGCGCCGCCTGGGCATCCTGCAAACGGGTGATACCACACATTTTGATTCGGGTCATGGTGCCAATCAGATGCAACAGGGGTTGAGCGAAAGGCGCCTCTTCTACACCGATCCCAAGAGAAACACCTCTCCCCCTTGGTGAAGAGAGCGTGGCAGTATAGGGCAATCCCGGCCGGGATTCATGGCTCTTTGTGTGACGGCAGCTCTTTTGGCGTTGTTCCAACACCCAACCAAAGGGCAGGCTGGGGAATCATTTCGCAGCGGCTTCAGTCTTTATGGGAAGGGGTTGGGAAGATCAAACCAACGCCACACAACCAGCTCCCCGCATTCCCGGGGGAGTTCAAACCAAATCAAAATCCAGGGGAGAATCTTGATTAGGCGAGTATTTTGGCGAGCCCTTCTCCCGGATCCTCCTCCCGCATGAAGGCTTCGCCGATCAAAAAGGCATCAATGCCATTTTCCCGCAATGTTTTGATATCTTCCGGCCCCCGAATACCGCTTTCCGAAATGATTCGCCGCTCTCCATCCGCTCTGGGCGCTAAATTCAGGGTGGTCTCCAGGGTGGTTTCGAAGGTTTTAAGGTTGCGGTTGTTGATGCCCAAAAGAGGGGTTTTCAGATCGTGGGCCCGCTCCAGCTCGGCTTCGTCGTGAACCTCCACCAAGACATCCATATGCAGCTCCCGGGCAGCCTCTTCCAGCTCCCCGGCCTGATCGTTGGAGAGCACGGCCATGATCAACAAAATCGCATCGGCCCCAATCGCCCGAGCCTCTACCACCTGATAGGGATCAAACAAAAAATCCTTGCGCAATACCGGCAGTGAAACCCGCTCCCGAATTTGATTGATATAAGCGTCATCTCCCTGGAAATAGTCCCGGTCGGTGAGGCAGGAGAGGCAGGCGGCACCATTTTCCTGATAGCGCTCGGCAATCCAGGCCGGATCAAACACCCCCTCCCGGATCACCCCCTTGGAAGGAGAGGCGCGCTTGATTTCAGCAATCACCCCCAACCCGCCGACCTTGATACGGCTCTCGATGGCATCGGCAAAACCACGGGTGGCGGGGAGATCACGGATGGTGGCCAGAAGACGGGCTTCCGGGGTTTGACTGCGCCCCCGAGCCACCTCTTCCCGCTTGGTTTCCATGATGCGATCAAGAATATTGCCGGGAGTAGGCATGTTGTGACTTTAAAAAAAAGAGGTTTATGGGAGGGAAAACTCCTGCCCTGGCTTGAACTGGGTCAGGGGAGAGAGAGTTCCCTGTCAGGCATTGGAGTGCTCCACCAAAAGATCCAGGCGCTCTTTTCCACGCCCTTCAGCCAATGCACTCGTCGCCAAGGCCACACCGACACCGATATCGGGAGCAGCCCCCACGGCAAAGAGGGCAGCGCCAGCATTCAGAGCCACGATATCCCGTTGGGGGCCTTCCCGGCCTTCCAGGATGCCACGGGTGATGGCCGCATTTTCTTCGGGATCACCACCCAACAGCGCCTCAGGGGTGACCCGGGTCAGCCCAAACTGTTCCGGTTCGATGGTGGTGGTGGTGATCTCACCGTTATCAAGGGTGGTCACCCGAGTGGGGCCGGTGGTGGTGATTTCATCCAAACCATCGGAGCCGTGCACCACCAACGCCCGTTTGGAACCCAGCCGCCCCAACACCCGGGCCAAAGGCTCGGTCCAGCGCCCATCATACACCCCGATCAGCTGATGGGGGGCGGCAGCGGGATTGGTGAGGGGGCCCAAAAGATTGAAGATGGTTCTTAAACCCAGCTCTTTGCGCGGCCCCAAGGCGTGGCGCATGGCGCCGTGATGTTTGGGGGCAAAAAGAAAACCAATCCCAGCCTTTTCAAGACATTTTTCCACCACTTCAGGCGGGGCATCGATGTTGACCCCCAGGCTTTTCAGCAGATCCGCCGAGCCGCTTTTGGAGGAGATGGAGCGGTTGCCGTGCTTGGCTACCGTCACGCCACAGGCGGCCACGGCAAAAGCCGCCGTGGTGGAAATATTAAAGGTGCCGGAGCCATCTCCACCGGTGCCGCAGGTATCCACCACCGTGCCGGGCGCATTCACCCGGAGCGCTTTATCCCGCATGGCTTGGGCAGAACCGGCAATTTCGGCGACATTTTCCCCCTTCATACGCAGGGCGATGAGATAAGCCCCGATCTGGGCGTCGGTGGCCCCCCCGGACATGATCTGTTCCATCACCTCCCGGGCTTCTTCCTGTTCGAGATTTTTATTGGTGATCAACTGGGCAATGGCTTGCTGAATGTTCATGGATACTTTTTTCCCAGAAAATTGGCCAAAATGTGATGTCCTGAGCGGGTCAAGATTGATTCTGGATGAAACTGCACCCCCTCCACCGGCAGGCTTTTATGCCGAATCCCCATGATCAGTCCATCCTCGGTCCAGGCAGTGATTTCCAGACAGTCGGGGAGGCTTTGGCGCTCCACCACCAGGGAGTGATAGCGGGTGGCCTCGAAGGGGCGGGGAAGATTGGCAAACACGCCGGTGTTGGAGTGGTGCATGGGGGAGGTTTTGCCGTGCATGACTCCCCCCGGGGCACGAATGATTTTTCCACCAAAGGCCTGACCGATGGATTGATGGCCCAGGCAGACCCCCAGAAGGGGAATTTTTCCGGCAAAGCGCGCGACCACGTCCATGCTGATCCCGGCTTGATCCGGGGTACAGGGTCCAGGAGAAAGAGTGATGCGATCCGGAGCCAGTTCGGCTATTTCGTCCAGGGTGATGGCATCGTTGCGATAGACCCGGACCTCTTCTCCCAACTCGCCGAAATATTGCACGAGGTTGTAGGTGAAGGAGTCATAGTTGTCGATCATCAGCAGCATGAGATGGCTATTCCAACCCCCGTTGCGCGAGATCCACTGAACGAAAGACCGCTCGGGCTTTGCTCATGGTTTCTTCAAACTCCCGATCCGGCTGGGAGTCGGCGACGATACCCGCCCCGGCCTGGATGGTGAGCCAGCCTTTTTTGATGACCGCCGTGCGAATGGTGATGGCCAGATCCATGTGGCTGCCAAAGCCGAGATAGCCGACGGTACCGGCGTAGGGACCACGACGGGAAATTTCCAGCTCGTCGATGATCTCCATGGCACGAATTTTGGGGGCTCCACTGACTGTGCCTGCCGGGAAAGTAGCGGCAATCAGATCAAAACGATCCAGCCCCTCCCGCAGCTTGGCATCGACGTTGGAGACGATGTGCATCACATGGGAGTAGCGTTCGATGACAAACTGTTCGGTCACTTTGACCGAGCCGGTCACCGCCACCCGCCCCAGATCGTTGCGCCCCAGATCCACCAGCATGATATGCTCGGCCAGCTCCTTGGGATCGGCCAGAAGCTCCTTTTCCAACGCCAAATCTTCCGCTTCGGTGGCTCCCCGTGGTCGGGTTCCGGCGATGGGGCGCACGGTGGCGGTATCCCCATCCAGCCGCACCAAAATTTCCGGACTCGACCCCACCAGGGAAAAATCACCCAAACGCAAGAGAAAGAGATAAGGAGAGGGGTTGGTGGTGCGCAACGCCCGATAGAGCAGGATGGGGTTGTGGGGAAAGGGAATGGAGAGGCGCTGGGAGAGCACCACCTGCATGATATCCCCCGCCTCGATATATTCCTTGGCCTGCCCCACCGCCTCTTCAAACTGCTCCCGACTCATTTCCGGGCGAAAATCGGACTCTGCCACTGGGGGAAAGGCGTTGGCCTGACGCTTGTGGGTGGGGGTGGATTGCAGGGTCTCCACCAAGGTATTGATACGCTTGACGGCCCTGTCGTAAAGAGAGTCCAGATCCCCCTCGCCATCCAGCATCACATTGGCGACTACTTTGAGCTTGCCCAGGAGGTTGTCAAAGATGAGCACCAGATCGGCCAGCATGAACAGCGCGTCTGGTGCACCCAGGGTATCGGGGTTTTCGTCGGGAATGCGCTCGAAGGAGCGGACGATATCGTAACCGAAATAGCCCACCGCTCCCCCATGAAACCGGGGCAGCTCCGGCACAGCGACCGGCTTGAAACGCGCCATGAATTCTTTAAGCACGGTCATGGGATCACGACCGGCGAAGGTTTCGGTGGGGCCATTTTGGTGGCGAATTTCCACCCGATCTCCCCGGGCCTCAAAAATGGCGGCAGGATCCAGGCCGAGCAGACTGTAGCGCCCCCACTTTTCCCCGCCCTGGACCGACTCCAACAAAAAAGCATGGGGCAGGTCGGCGGCGACTTTAAGATAGGCTGAAACAGGGGTATCCAGGTCGGCCAGGATTTCCCGGTAGACCGGAACCACGTTGCCTTGCCGGGTCAGATCCCGGAATTGGTCGAAGGATGGCTGAATCATATTTCAGGTGTATCATTTCCCACCCAAATAATCACCCTTTTCCGATTCGTCAATCAGATGCTTGACATGCACCCCCAGCTCCATTAGATTGTCGCGCTACGAAAGATGTGGGGCCATAGCTCAGCTGGGAGAGCGCTTGAATGGCATTCAAGAGGTCGGCGGTTCGATCCCGCCTGGCTCCACCAATTTAAAATCCAAAGAAGCCCAATAAAGCCTGCAACTCCAAGAGTTTGCGGGTTTTTTTGTGCCCGAATGGTCCAATGCCGTCCAAAGAAATCGATTGGAATCCAGCCTGATTGCTGGTATATTTGCTGTTACGCAATCGATCAGATGAAGTGCGTACCAGCAATGGCTGTTATCAGTTGATATCAAAAAAGAATTCAGGCCTGCCATCAGACCCTGCTGGTATGCTGCTTGGTCTGGATTTCTCCCCGATTCAAGCCCCTGCTGGACCGCAATCAGACCATGAAACACCTGGATGGAGGACCAAATGCCCCTTACTGACACCACCATCCGCCAGATGAAGCCCGGTCCCAAGACTTTCAAGCGATCTGATGGGGGTGGGCTGTTTATCCAGGTTGAGCCCAGGGGGAGCAAGCTTTGGCGGCTGTTTTATCGGTTTGGAGGCAAACAAAAGCTTCTGGCCCTGGGGAGGTATCCCGAAACCACTCTGAAAAAAGCGCGCGAACAACGCGAGGATGCCCGTCGTCTCCTGGCCGAGGGAATTGACCCCGGAGAGCACCGCAAGACCACCAAGGCGGCACAAAGGGATGGCCTGGATGAAAGGCTCTTCCAGTCGGTGGCCCTGGAGTGGTTTGCCAAATTCAAGCCGGGGTGGGCACCGAGTCATGCCAGCAAGGTGATTCGTCGCCTGGAGGTGGATATCTTTCCCTGGTTGGGCAAGCGCCCCATCAATGAAATAACAGCACCTGAGCTGTTGGCCGTCTTGCGGCGAATCGAAAGCCGGGGGGCGCTGGATACCGCACACCGGGCCAAGCAGAATTGCGGACAGGTATTTCGCTATGCTGTCGCCACTGGTCGCGCCGAGAGAGATCCATCCGCCGATCTCAAGGGAGCCCTACCCCCAGCCAAAGGTGGACGATTCGCCACCATCATCGACCCCAAGACCATCGGCCAACTGCTTCGGGATATTGAGGAATACAAGGGATCCTTTGTCACCAAGTGCGCCTTGCGGCTGGCTCCCCTGGTTTTTGTCCGGCCTGGAGAGTTGCGCCGGGCGGAATGGGCGGAAATCAATTTGGATGGGGCGGAATGGCGAATTCCCGAGGAGAAGATGAAGGCCGGAGCGCTGCACGTGGTCCCCCTCTCCAGTCAGGCCGTGGCAATCCTGCGCGAAATCCAACCCCTCACCGGCTCCGGTCGATATGTTTTCCCAGGTGCCCGATCCGACCAACGCCCCATGAGCGAAAACACAGTTTTGGCCGCGCTGCGCCGCTTGGGATACGCCAAGGGGGAGATGAGCGGCCACGGCTTCAGGAGCATGGCCAGCACCCGGCTGAACGAGATGGGATTCAAACCCGACTGGATCGAGGCCCAGCTGGCCCACGCCGAACAGAATGAAGTCCGTCGGGCCTACAACCACGTCGAGTATCTGGAGGAGCGCCGGAAGATGATGCAGGCGTGGGCCAATTACCTGGACGCCTTGCGGGATGGCGCTGAAGTGGTGCCGATCCGGCGGCAGGCGTAACGCATCATGGGATCCCCCCAAAGGAAAACACCTTTCCTGTCCCTCACTGCAAAAAAACGCTCTTCCTGAAGACGCTAAAAATAGGCTGTCAAGGAAAAAAATAAGACTTTTTTTGGCCGTTATTTGGAAACATCAGGAAACATCAGGAAACGTAAGGAAACGTAAGGAAACACATTTCAAAAAAGCCCCCCTCCTGCTTTCAAAAACCCTGAAAAACCCATGATACCCTGCTGGAAAAATTCCACAGCCTTCCAAAAGGGTCCAACATGAATACTCGAATCATTCGGCGTCCCGAAGTCCAAAACCGCACCGGCCTTTCCCGATCCAGTATCTACTTGAAAATTTCCCGAGGTGAATTTCCTGCCCCCATTCGTCTGGCCTGGGTTTCTGACGGGTAGACACGGAAATTTGTAAAATCCCGTTTTATAACGGGATGTTGTGCAGGTTATCCCC
>JADFZT010000080.1 GCA_015232395.1 Magnetococcales bacterium
AAGATAGCCTATAGCTTCCCGTGGCCTTTTTGTTTGCTTCAATTCAAAAAAACATTGGAAATTTATGCAGACCAAGGATCCTGAACCTTCTACCAGAATCTCCATGGAGCTGGTCCCCCGGGACGAAGAGAGCCTCCAGGAGGAGCTTGATCTCGTCAAAAACACCTTTCCCAAGGTGGATACCCTCAACATTCCCGATCTGCCCCGCTTCAAGGTGCGCAGCTGGCGGGGGTGTGAACTGGCTCGGGGGCAATTTGGCAGCACGATTCCCCACATCCGGGCAGTCGATTGCGATCCGGATAAGCCCCTTGCCATGGCGGAAACCCTCGTTGCCAACCATATCAATGAGGTGCTGGTGGTCACTGGGGATGTGGAGCCGGGATCAATTCCCCGATCAAATGCCCTGGAGATCATTCGCAAGTTTAAGCGGGAGTTGCCTGGCGTGAAGGTCTATGGGGCACTCGATCCCTATCGATCCGGGTTTAAGGAAGAGCTGGACTATCTCAAACGCAAACGGGAGATGGGGGCTGATGGGTTTTTCACCCAGCCTTTTTTTGATATCCGGCTGCTGGAAATCTATCAGGAAGCTTTGGAAGGGAGTGACGTGTTTTGGGGAGTCTCCCCGGTCACCACCGAAAATTCCCAAAAATATTGGGAATCCCGAAACAAGGTGGTCTTTCCCAAATCATTCGTTCCCAACCTGGAGTGGAATCGAAAATTTGCAGCTCAAGCCCTGCAATTCGTTCGGGAGCGGGGGGCGCATATCTATTTTATGCCGATCAGAGTCAATATCGAACGCTACTTGGGGGGAATTCTGGAGTGAGGCAGACCATCGGGTAGGGGAGATCGGTTGCCGAATGGGGGCAGCGCTGTGTTCGCTGGTTCCATCCAGGAGGGATAGCGCTTGTGAACGCTGGCAAGTAGGGACGGTGTGCTGGGTGAAGGGGTGCTTGGGTGTGGATCGGAGGGTTTTTCAGGCGGCCGCAGCATCCCCTTCATCCTCATCCAGTTCCAACTCGTGGAAACCCACCTGGAGGATGGTCTTGGCCAGGAGTTCACTCATCACCTGGGTGTGGCGTTTACAATGCACCTTGGATTCCCCCTGATCCTTCCAACGCAGCAGCAGCTCCTGACAGGAGTCGGTCTCCATCGCCGCCATAAATCGCTGATGATAGATTTGGGAGAGGGTGTAAGCCTCCTCTTTGGCATCCTCATCACCCGGCTGATCCCTTCCGGCAATCATGCCGATGGCCATGAAACCCGCCGTCATCACCCCACAGGTGGATTTCAACTCTGAAAACCCCCCATTGAAAGGGGTGGCCAGCCGGGTGATGGCTACCGGGTCATAGCGGTGGGGAACAAACACCTCGGCAAAGGCCCGCATCATCGCCTCGGCACAGGAAAATTGGTCGTCCTGATAATATCTCCGGGCCAACTCACCCACTTTGGAGATGACTTCCTCTTCGGTCATGGCGTATGTTCCTTGACGGTATCGGAAGCCGGGCCGGTCTCACTCTTTCTCCCATCCCCTGCAGGACGGCGGATGGTGAGAATGACACGGTTTTCAGGCTTCTCTTCGGTATCCACCAAAAGTCCCCGTTCAGCCAGGCGCGGATAGAGCAGATAGGGAATCCGATTGTGAAGCACGGTCAGGGTTCCTCCGGGAGCCAGACGGGTGGTCTCCTCCAGGATTCGCTTGAGGGGTTCCGGATGGGGTAGGGCACGCACATCCAGATCCGGGGTGTTCGTTGTCTGATTATCCATGGACCATCTCAGTGGCGGTTTGGTTCCGAATGCCTGGGGCATCGGCTGCCGCTTTTTAACAGTTTAGCTGCAGCTGCGTAACAGTTTCGCAAAAATGTCTCCCATTCACAATTCCTCCTGTGAGATATCCCCTTGACTACATCAGAGAATAAAAACCAACCCGTTGAACTTTTTCCGATTTTTTTGAATCTGACTGATAAATCCTGTCTCGTGGTCGGAGGGGGTGAGGCCGCACGCCCCAAGGTGCTGGCACTCCTTGAAACCGGAGCCAAATTGACGGTGGTTTCTCCCAAGCTGGATCCGGTGTTGGCACAAAAAGCAGCGGAGGGACAATTTTTTTGGATCCCCGAACTATTCCAGCTCCACCATCTCGACGACATGTGGTTTGTGGTCAGCACCCTAGAGGAGGTAGCTGTCAATACCCGGATTCATCAAGAAGCAGAGCGACGGGGGCTTTTCCTGAATGTGGTGGATCAGCCCCAATTTTGTTCCGCCCTCTGGCCCGCCCGCTTGACCCGCCAGCCGGTCACCCTGGCCTTTTCCACCGGCGGCAGCTCTCCGGCCCTGGCAGGCTACCTGCGGCGCAAATTGGAAAAACTGCTGCCGGAAAATTTTGGGGAACTTGCCCTCTGGCTGGGGCGCTGGCGGGAAAAAATCAACCCGGAATTACCCGATTTGGCCGCTCGGGGACGGTTTTGGCGCACCCTTTTGGATCAAGGCCTGGGAGAGCGTTTTCTGGAAGGAGATCAACCCGGTGCTGAAGGTATGATCCGGAAATCCTTGGAAAAAGAGCGATCCTGATCTCCTTGATGACATCAGAAAAATTTCGGTCTCATCCAATCTATTGATGGTTGAGTGATCGGCAATGGTTGCAGAGTAGGGGTGAGGTGGTCCATTTTATAAGCCATTCATTTTCCTTCATCCAAAGGGAGGGTTGAGTAAAATGGCAGAACCGATTCGTGTAGCAGTATCCGGGGCCGCAGGCCAAATCGCCTATAGCATGCTTTTTCGTCTGGCTTCCGGTGAGATCTTTGGTAAAGACCGCCAAGTACATCTGAAGCTGTTGGAAATACCCCCGGCCATGAACGCCCTCCAGGGGGTGATGATGGAAATCGACGATTGCGCTTTTCCGACCCTTGCGGGAATGGAAGGCACCGATAAGCCGGAAGAGGCCTTTGACGGCGTCAACTGGGCGCTGCTGGTTGGCTCCCGGCCTCGGGGTAAAGGAATGGAGCGGGCCGACCTGATCAAGGTGAACGGTCCGATCTTTGTAGGCCAGGGGCAGGCCTTGAACCGAGCCGCATCAGATGTGCGCATTTTGGTAGTAGGCAATCCCTGTAACACCAACTGCCTCATCGCCATGAACAACAGCGATGTAGGTCGGGATCGCTTCGCCGCCATGATGCATCTGGACTACAACCGCTCCAAAAGCCTGCTCGCAACCAAAGCAGGGGTGCCGGTTTCAGAGGTCTCCAACATGGTGGTGTGGGGCAACCACTCCAACAATCAATACCCCGACTTTGAAAATGCCCGCATCGGTGGTAAGCCCGTCACTGAAGTGATTAAAGATGAGGCTTGGTTGAAGGAAGAGTTTATCAAAACAGTTCAAAATCGTGGGGCTGCCATCATTCAGGCCCGGGGTTCTTCCAGTGCCGCATCTGCTGCCAATGCCGCTTTGGATCACGTCGTCACCATGCAAAAAGCCACGCCTGGTGGGGATTGGTTTGCCGAGGCGATTCACTCTGAAGGACAGTATGGTGTCGATCCAGGTTTGATCTTTGGCTTCCCCCTGACGAGCGCTGGTGACGGCACCTGCCAGGTGGTGGATGGACTCACCATGTCCGATTGGGCCAAAACCAAATTTAACGCCGTTCTGGATGAGCTTCGTTCTGAACGGGATGTGGTTAAGGATCTGCTGTAACGTTTATGTTTTAGCAACTGAATAATGATGCGGGGTCAATTGTATCACGCGGTGGAGCCAGTTGAACGGACCACCGGGTGAGGCCAGGGAAGGAGAATCGGTTTGAACGCTAACGCCAAATTCGTCGTTTTTCTGGGGGATGGCATGAGCGATCAGCCCATCCGGGAACTGGATGGCAAAACCCCGCTGATGGCTGCCCACACCCCCAACCTGGACCGCATGGTTCGGGATGGGGTGGGTGGGTGGAGCCGGAATACCCCTCCTGGTTTTCATCCAGGCAGTGATGTGGCCAATCTCGGTGTTTTGGGTTATGACGTCACCCAGGGCTATACCGGGCGCAGCCCTCTGGAAGCCGCCGCCATGGGGGTGACACTCTCTCCTACGGATGTGGCTTTTCGTTGTAATCTGGTTACATTGTCGGACGATTACCGGATCATGGGGGATTTTTCCGCTGGCCACATCTCTACCCCGGAGGCCTCGGAAATCATCAAAACGCTGGACCAGGAATTGGGTTCGGAACTGTTTCGCTTCCATCCTGGCGTGAGTTATCGCCATCTGTTGGTCTGGAATGGGGGCGGGCAGGAGCTGAGATGTGCTCCACCCCACGACATTTCCGACCGCCCCATCGAAGGTCACCTGCCCACCGGACCCGATTCAGATCCCATTCGGGAGCTGATGATCCGATCCCGGGATATTTTGGCAGATCATCCGGTCAACCGAAAACGGGAAGCCGAAGGACAACTCCCCGCCAACTCAATCTGGCTCTGGGGCCACGGCAAAAAACCGGGATTGACCCCCTTCACGGAGCGATTCGGCAAACAGGGCGGGATGATTTCAGCCGTGGATCTGATGCGGGGTATCGCTGTCCATATTGGTTTCGAAAACATTCACGTGCCGGGTGCCACCGGCTGGATTGATACCGACTATGGTGGCAAGGCTCAAGCCTGTATCGACGGACTCAATCGCAATGACCTGATTTTTATCCATGTGGAATCCCCCGACGAAGCGGGTCATGCCGGGCGCTTGGATTATAAACTACAGGCCATTGAGGATTTTGACGCCAAGGTGGTGGGGCCGGTTTTGGCACACTTGGTGGAAAGAGGTCCGTTTCGGGCCATCTCCTTGCCCGATCATCCCACCCCCATCGCCACCAAAACCCACAATCCGGACCCGGTTCCCTTTGCACTCTATGGAACGGGAATCTCTCCGGATAGCAATCAAACCTATGATGAGGGATTGATCGAAACCGCCTCCCTTACTTTTGATCCGGGTAGCCGAATGATGGCTTATCTGTTGGATTTGTGAGTGGCGATTGATCAGCGGGTAGAGATGTTACAGATGATTATTGAAAGGTAGCGGTTACAGGCGTTGGTTTGAGTCATCGGCTTGCTGGCAGTGAAGGGTTCGGTAGTCTGGAGCGTAGTCGTGATCAATGGCGGCAGATGGTGGTAGCTTTAAAATTGATGGTTTGTGGTTGATCGCCAGGCAGGGGGATTTTACGGCAGGACCGAACAAGGATTTACTTGGGAAAATCGTGGGGTTGGGATGGCCAAGATGGACATCCCAACCCAATCAGGATCAGCGCTGGAGATAGACTTGCGCTGGGGTAGAAAATCAAGCGGCTTCCTGTCTGGAGCGGATCTGCTCTTGCAGGCGACGCATGGTTCCGGTGAGGTCACCCTCAGGAGTCTGGAGGAGATAGCTGTCCAGGCCTCCGGCTTTATCCACGGAACGCATGATGCATGTGGGAATGGTGAGTCGAATGGATCTAGCCAGCGCCATGCTGTAGAGAGATTTTTTTTGGATATTGGATTCCCATTTCCGTTTGGTCTTACGGTGGGAATGGGATACCTTGTTACCGGATTGAGGGGGCTTGACCCCCAGGGTAAGTTTCCTGGCCACGGTTTTTTTCCTTGCGCGTATTGGTTCTGTCAGCCTGCTTAGATGCAACTGTGGGAAATTAACAAAATTCCAGTATGGCCGCAAGGTATGGGTCCGTGTTATTTTGCACTTGGTGAGTAAAATTCGATTCACGTCGTCCTGCTGCCTGGATTTGTGTATCTGTCATGGAGATTGATCTCAAAAAAAATATGGCCGAGCTTCTCCAGGAATTTCCCCAACTGGGTCGGATTCTGTCGGAGCGAGGCATTGACTGTGCAGCCTGTATAGCCGCCCAGGTGGATACGCTTTCTGATGTGGCGCGTATGTATAAGTTGGATATGGCGTGGTTGTTGGAGCAACTTGAAAAATCCATGCCGCCTGCTGCTGACGGCTCCGGTTGAGTTTTATTCGCTTTTTTTCGATTTATTCTAAATCATTGGCCTCTCTTTTGCGTAGCCGACGATGCATGGAGTACCTGCTGATGCCAGCAAGGCCGAAAGGCGGACGCTGGCGCTCTCCATGGGCATCAGGATGCTGTCAAAGGGAAGTCATGTGGTTGTAGGTGAGGTGTAATGAAAGGGTTTCATTCCGGTTTATCGAAAGGTTCCAGGGTCGCCACATTGGGAGCGGCCTTGCTGCTTGGTGGTTGTGTGGCCAACTCTTCGGGGCAGGCGCCTCTGGGGGAAGAGATCCCTGCCGAGGGGGCCACTCCCAGTGCGGCTGCCAGCGGTCAGGAGTCAGCTCTCAAACAGTGGGCCGAATCCGCCAACAAGCAGGAAAAGGTCTTTAACAACTATCTCCTGGGACAGATTCTTTTGGGAGAGCGCCGTTGGTTGGAGGCGGAAGAAGCCTTTGTCGAGGTGGTGGAGGCTGATCCCGATAACACCGAATCCCGAATGTTCGTAGCCCACTTGGCGACCCAGCGGGGGGATCTCGACCGGGCGGTCAGTTTTACCCGGGAGCTGGTAGAGCGGGAACCGGATCACGACCAGGCGCGCTTGCTGCTGGCCAGTGTATTGACCGCTCAAAAGGAGTATGACGAGGCGGCCCGGCACTATCAGGAACTCCTCAAACTAACACCTGACAACGAGCGAGCCCGTGAGCTTTTGGCGCAGCTTTACGGGCGTATGGGGCAGCCCGAAGCCGCCAAAGAGGTGTTGACCCCTCTCTTTTCCAATCCTGATCTGGCCTGGAGTGCCTATCTCGCCCTGGGACGGGCCTATGCCAATAACCAGGATATGGAAAACGCCATCGCCGCTTTCCGCAAATCCTGGGAAATGGCTCCTGATCAGCTGGAATCGGTGTTGTCCCTGGGGGCTGCGTTGCAAAAGGTGGATCGTCTGCAGGAGGCCGAGGATGTCTATCGCTCCTATCTGACCGATCAGCCTTCGAGTGCGGCCATTCACAACCGCCTGGCCCGGCTGCTGTTGAATCAGGACAAGCGGGAAAAGGCTCTGGAGGAGTTCAAGACCATTCTCCGCCTGACCCCTGACAGCGTTCAGGCCCGTCTCACCACCGCCTTGATTCTTTTCAGTCAATCAAAACATGCCGAAGCGTTGAAAGAGTTGCGTCTGGCCGAGGCCATTGAGCCGGAAAACAGCGGTGTGCGGTATTATCTGGGGCAGGTTTTGGAAACCCTGGACCAAAACGCCGAGGCCGAAATCCAATATCTCAAGGTGGGGATGGGGGAGACCTACTATCCAGAGGCGCAGTTACGCATAGCCCTGATCGAGTCTGAAAAGGAGATGAAGCCCGAAGCCATTGATCGGCTGGTTGAGTTGCGTCGGGCTTATCCAGAGCGGATGGATCTGATCCTGGCTTTGAGTGTGTTGATGTTGCAGACCAAGGATTACCAGGGGGTGGTGGATACCTCCAATGAAGGGTTGAAACTGGAGGCGGATCAGTCACGGTTGCTGTTTAACCGGGCCATGGCGCTGGATAAACTTAAGCGTTGGCCTGAGGCTGAGGCAGATTTGCGAGCCTATATCGCCATGAACGCGGACGATGCCCATGCCTTGAATTATTTGGGTTATACCTGGGCGGAGCGTAACGAAAACCTGGAAGAGGCCTACGAACTTTTGCAGCGGGCTTCCAAACTGGCACCAGGAGACGGGTTTATCACCGACAGCCTGGGTTGGGTGCTCTACCGCCTCAATCGTCTGGATGAATCCTTAAACTTCATGCGCCAAGCGGTACGCATGGAGCCGGAGGATGCCACGATCAAGGAGCATCTGGGGGATGTGCTCCATGCCCTGGGGCTGGTCGATGAGGCCGTGGAGGTTTGGCGCAACTCTCTGGAGTTGGACAGCGACAACAGTCAATTGCAGGAAAAGATAGAGCAGTATGCCCCCAACCCCTGAGCTTTTTTCATCGTTTCGGGGGTGGATTGCGGCATCCCTTCTGACACTCTTTTTGCTGGTTTTGCCAGCTTTTCTCATCAGTTGTACCCCCCAGCCTCCGGTTGCCCCAGGATTCCAAACCGATTCGATCCCGATTCAGCTCCAGCAGAGCCGCAACCAGCGTTTGGCGCAGCTCAAACTATGGGAGGTGGTGGGGGTCATTGATTTGGAAACCCCGGAAGCGATTGGACGTCATCGGTTTGAGCTGCTTGGTGACGGTATCAAGCGGGCGAGGCTGCGGGTGTTTGGGCCGTTTCGTCAGGTGGTGCATGAGTTGTATTTGGCCCCGGAGCGGATTGTCTTGATGGATGGCGTGAATAAGCGCCTGGTGGAGACCCCGGCTGATGGTAATGGGCTCTCCTATCTGGTAGGGATTGGTCTGGGGCCGGAAGAGTTGTTGCGAATGATCCTTGGCTGGGGGGATCTTACTGGCTTGGTGCATCAGGGTGGGGGGTATCTGGAAGCACCCGAGGGGGAGGGGGATCGATTGCGTCTGGATCCTGTGACCGGGCAGTTGACGGGGTGGTGGAAAGAGGCTGGGAGCAGCCCATTTTATGCGGGTTTTTCCTGGAACGATGAAGTCGCTATCGGAGTGGATGAAAAAGTGCAGGAGAGCATGCCTGCCCGGATTCGGGTGAGCTGGGATTTTGAATCGACCCTGATGTTGATTTTGAAAACCTGGCGGTTTCCGAAAATGGGTGAGGGGAGTGGTTTGGCCGTACCAGAGTTGCCGTCAGGTTTTGTTTGGGAGCGGCCTTTTGGGGAGGAATCGCGGTGAAGGCATACACCTTTCGGGCTCCGGCCAAGGTCAATTTGGCACTGCGGGTCGTGGGGCGTGCTGATAATGGCTATCACTTGTTAAAAACGGTGATGACCTTTTTCCCCTGGTTTGACGAACTCACCATCGAACCCACTTCTGCTCCAGAGATTGAGCTGACTTGCCATCCGGTGAATCCTGCTCCCAAGGAGCAAAATTTGGTCTATCGGGCCGCTATTGATCTACAGCAAGCCGGTGGTTATGGGGGGGGTGCCCGAATGCATCTCCTGAAGCGCATTCCAGCGGGAGCGGGGTTGGGTGGGGGCTCTTCAGATGCAGCGACGGCGTTGTTGGGTTTAAATCGGCTTTGGGGGTTGGACCTCCCTTTGGAAAAACTTTTGCAGATTGGGGTTTCCTTGGGAGCAGATGTCCCGATATTTTTGGGTGGGGTTGCAGCGCTCGCAGAGGGTATTGGTGAAAAACTATCGCCATTGCCTGAACTTACATCAGCAGATCTGGTGGTGATTCATCCTGGTGTGCATCTTTCTACCCAGGCTGTTTTTCAATCCCATTCTGGACAATTGACAAACCCTTCTCTCCCTCTTAACATGCCCAAACTTGAAGATGGCTGGGAGGGGCTGGGTGGGCTGCTGAATAATGATCTGGAACCCGCCGCCAAAAAGCTCGCTCCGGTAATTGACGAGGCCATTGGGAGCTTGATTGATGCAGGAGCACGGTTTACCCTGATGTCCGGCAGTGGCTCCTCGGTGTTTGGGGTTTTCCCCGACCCTCAGGCGGCACGACAAGCTGCTGGTCAGTTGGGATCAAGTCATCCAGGATGGCAGGTGGTGGCAGGACGCACACTTAACAGCCATCCTTTTGAATCAGAGTGGATGGCTATCTGAACAGGCTGCTGCCAGTTGGGTGGCTCTCAAGTGGGCTGTTGTTGGAAGCCGGTAGCCTGTATGTTATTGGGTGGCTGGTTAGTTGAATTAGGCCTGTTGCTTGCATGATGAATAGGGCAATAGGGCAGGTGGCGTTGATGTCAGGAGGGATGTTATTCTGCGGGAGCTGATTTTTTTTATATAACACAGCAGCATTGGGCCGTCGCCAAGCGGTAAGGCACTGGATTTTGATTCCAGCATGCACAGGTTCGAATCCTGTCGGCCCAGCCAAAATAATGATGGGCTACACTTTTTTTAAGGTGTAGCCCATTTTTTTTTCTGATGGATCGGCTGGGGGGGATCTTGTCAAATCAAGCGACTCCCCGTCTATAGCCATTCCATCTGAAAATTGGACACTTAGTGGTTTCCCAACGATTCTATATTTCGTCATCCCCGCTTTCTCAGGGATGATGAGTCAGGGAAGAGCGTCCAATTTTGAGATGGAACGGCTATGGTTTGACCGGCCCCCCCTGGGAGGATCGCCATCTTCAGGGGGGGCATTTTACCAGCAGAGTCGATCCTTAAACCATCATTTGGTTTTGGAGGCCTTTTCCGCCTTCTATTTGTTTTTTTGGCTCTTTTTGTCCGCTTTCTTTTTGTTTTTCTTAGCTTCTTTTTGGGCTTTTTTGTCGGCTTTGTCAGCTTCCTTATCCGCTTTTTTGTCGGCTTTGTCAGCTTCCTTATCCGCTTTTTTGTCGGCTTTGTCAGCTTCCTTATCCGCTTTTTTGTCGGCTTTGTCAGCTTCTTTGTCCGCTTTTTCCTCGGCTTTTTCTCTGGCTTTTTTTGCCTTTTTCTCATGGGCTTTTTCGCTGTTGCCTCTTTTCTTGCGGCAATAGGAATCAACCTGGGTGCCTTTTTTGGTAGTGTAGCCAGATACCCAGGTGCAAGTGGATTGGGATGAGCAACTGGATTGGGCCAAGCCGTTGCAACTGTTTTTGGCTTGAGAGGTGGAGGGCGTTATGGTCAGGGTGATCAGCACCATCAGTACGGTTGCGGTGAATCTGCTGAGTATGGACATCTTTTCTGTACTCCCTGGAAAAGGGTCAAAAGGTGGGTGTGTTGCCTGACGGGAGAGCGGTTGAGTTGGGCAGTGGCACGCCCCCATCACTCAACACATCTCCCGGGATGGCTCAGGCCGTTTCCCGAAAAAACCCATTCTACCTAAAACCAACGCCGTGAACCACAATTGAGGTCAGGCTTGATGAAAAGAGGGCGCTTGTCCAATGGTTTCATTCTATTGTTTGCTACTGCCTTGGTGGTTGGCTTCAAGGCAGCACCTTGAAAGTTTTTAATATCCGGTGTGGGGATGTAGAATATGATAAGGTTTGAGTGAATTCCAAGCAAAACATCGTTATATCAAGAGTATGCAGGACTTTTCTCGATTGGTTTATCTGGACTGTTTTTGCTTGGAAATGATGCGATGGGTTTTACAAGTTTCCGGTGTTTGTCAAAATGGATTGACAAATCCTGACGAATGTCACCATTCTTATCAGGAGCTATTTGCCGATCACCAAAATTTGCAGTCAATCAATATATAGATACCATTCTTGGCTAAAGGGTGCCGGTATGGATGAATTAGTCAGCGATTTGGAAACCGAATCGGTGGTGGATTTGTTGGCTGGTATGGAAGGGCTGGACACCCTCAGCCGTTCTGATATCCAACACCATATCATTCCCCTCATCCATATCTCCCGTTTCAACCCCGGTCAGCGCATCATTGGCATCAGAACCCTCAACCATGCCATGTATATCCTCTACCGAGGCCGCATGCGGGTGGAAGTGAGCTTTGGGGGGAGTAAAAAAAATATCTATCTGGAGCCTGGAGCGATATTTGGTGAGATGGCGGTGGTAAAACCCCAGCGTCCCACCCGGGCCAACGTCTATGCCGACGACTATTCCACCCTGCTCTCCATCGATATCGAAAGCTTCCAATCGGTCATGAGGCAAAATGTCTCCATCATCCGCGCTTTCGCCATCCTGATCGGTAAACGGGTCGTGAGACTCACCACCCAAAACTAAAACCGGTATCGGCATGGGATCGTCACCTGTTGTAACAGCCTCCAAACCCGCAACCGATACCGGTTGGGTCGGGGCGAGGTTATTTTTTCAGACGGTCTTTGACGGCAGAAGAGATCCCGGGTGGGAAGGCGTGATCTCTCTGGATGAGATCCCACTTATCCTTAAACCACTGGACATTTTTATCAAGCCCCTCTTTAAAGACAACCTTGGGTTGATAGCCGAGGAGTCGATTCGCCTTGGCAGTGGAGCCCTGCCTTCTATCCTGGCTGTCCCATTTTCTCCGGGAGGCGGTGACAATTTTGGACTTATTGCCGGTATGGTTGCAGACCATCTGGGCCAAATCCTTAGATTTTGGTCTCCTTGCCGAAAGAGATGTTTAGAGAATTTTTCAGGCCTGACAGAGAGCCAATAATTTATTGCCAACCTCTTTGGCAGAATAGTGGGACACTACCCAGCGTTTACCACCCTCTCCAGCGTGTCGTCGTTTTTCGGGATTTTCCAAAAAGGGGAGGATAGCGGCAGCAATCTGTTGGGGATGAGGTTGGTCCACCAGAGTGCCTGCCTGGCCATGGGGGACGACATCGCAAATCGGCCCGTTGCCCAGGGCGATGACCGGAAGGCCGAAGCTCATGGCTTCCATGAAAACCATGCCAAATGAATCGAGTTGAGAGGGCAGACAGAATAGATCTGCATCACTTAAAAATTGTTTTTTTTTCGCCCCCCTTAACCATCCGACAAAATGGACCCGATCAGCTATTCCCAGGGAGTGGACCCGTTTTTTAAGGGTTGGCAGAAGGTCACCATCACCAGCAACAGTCATCTGGCAGGAAGGGGGTAGGAAAGCCATCGCTTCAACAGCCAGATCGACCCCCTTGCCCTCAACCACTCGGGCCATGGTCAGAATGTTGATCCGACCGGAACTGTTTTTGGTCGGTATCTCTTGGCGAACAATTTTTTCAAAGTCGCAGGAGAGAGGGTTTGGAATAACAACAATCTGTTTGTTGATTCCCTTTTCCAATAGCTTTTTTTTCTGCCAGGAGGTCAAAACACAGAGGGTATCCAGCCCCGAGATGAATAGCCTGAAAAACAACCTATACCACCAGTGCTGAAAGGATTGTTCGATATTTGGGGCATGCAGATGCATAATCGTTTGGCAACCCAGAGGTTTGACCAATAACGCGAGAAGCCATTTGCGAAACAGAGAGGGCAATTCACCCGCATGGAGGTAGTGGACAACATGCTTGCCACGCCGCCGTTCTCTGAGGGTTCCCCAGATCAACGGCCCAATAGCCATAATCCAGTAACCGAATTTACCCCAGATACTGATGGAGTGGTGCGTGGGAAAAAAGAACCACTTCAGACCGACGGCATCCAGCGCAGAAAAGTAACCAGGAAGAGCATGGGCTATCCCGCCGGTACTTGTTGCTGGATCTGTGCCAGACACAAAAAACACAGTATCTTTCATGTTTTTCCTGTTTTTTTCATGTACATGACTATGGTGGATTATGCGCTATGGTTGTTGGGCTTTCAATGAATTATTTGCTGCAAACAGTGTTGATATGTTTTGTAAATATTGTCGATATGTTTTATCGGTGGTCTGAGATTTTATTTAAAAAGGAGTGTGTATCGGTCAAAGAGAGCCCAGGGCGCGTTGAATAACGGTATGGAGTTTTTGGTGAAGGGTCTGACGCCAGCTTTCTTCTCCAACGGGCCAGCTGCTGGCACGATCCAGAGCCTGGGGCAATTCATCCAGTCCGTCAGTCGTGATGGCGAGAATGGGTATTTGGCCGTCGAATTCCTGGCTTAAGGCATCCACCTTGTATTGCCAGCGAACGCCCACCACCGGTTTGCCGCAGAGCATGCCACTGATGATGCCGTGCATGCGGGTGGAAATAACCAGATCGCAGTTTTGGCAAATCACCTGCAACAGCTCTTCGGGGTCTTTGGGGGAAATGAGGGGCAGATCAAACGTTTGGGCCAGATCCTGGGCAATAGGCAAATCCAACTGTTCGGTGGTGATCAGGGTGACTGTTTTGCCCTGCTTTAACAACTCCTCAACCATTCTGACCCAATAAACCTTGTACGCGGCATCATCCAGCGTGACGACCTTTTCATTGAATCGTAATGAAGCAACTCCCAAGGGAATCAGGCCCACACGCTTAAGCCCCGGTTCCGCAGAGTGGGTGCATCTGAATGGGCTTAAAAAAGCGGCATCCCCGACTACCTGGGCCTTGGAACAGCCGAATAGTTTGGCAAGCACAGCCTGGGAATATTGATCCCGTACCCATACTTCCTGGCACAGCTTCAGGGTAATGCTGTAGATCAAATTGCCAAGCCAATGACTCCTGTTGCTGGCCCCCACGAAAAGAAGAAAACGTGGTCGTCTCAAGAGGGTTGCCAAAAATACATAAAGCAGCAGGCTGATGTTGAATTTTGAATCCCCGGAGATCAGGAGATTACCCCCGGCAATGATCAGGCGATCCGACCTCAGGAGTGCCCGGGTGATGACGAATGGACCGGTCAGGAGTTGCCATAAACGATTGCCCGAATGACGTTTATAAAAAAGAAAGGGCAGTCGGCTCACCTCCCATCCGGGTTGGCCAGCCAGTTCCCGATAAATTTCTTCGGCAATCAGTTGATCACCAATATTTTCGCAGTGGGAGTTGGTTACCAGGAGAACCCGGGAAGATTTTTGCATGAAATTTTTTCCTGAAATAGCTTGTTATGGGGTTATTTCAAATTCAAAAGTGCTTCGGTTGCTCATGAGAGAACTTTCATCACCACCAATCTCACCGCTGGCCACCAACCAACCGATTATCTCATAGCTTCCTGTCAAACCAAGAACCTCATCGTTCAACACAAAGAGATCGATCCGCTCCCCGGAAGCGATCATTTGTCCCGGGATCAATGGTGCCGCACTCTCTTCCAGGAGATAGGCTTCATCTACCAGAGTGAGATAATGGATCTCCCCGTCCGGAAAACGCAGGGTGAGGTATAAATCAAAATGTTCCCCCTCTCCACCATAAGCATAAGCGGACCCAACGATCGCGTCTCCTGTTTCAAAATCTGTCCCATCGGTCAGAATGGTCAACCCCACCGCTGGGGCACCATCCTCGATCCAGCTTTCGATGACCTCAAGTTCCCAGTCTCGTAATGGATCAGCCCAATCCTTGGGCATGGTCACCCCATACCCGCCAGCCGCATTTTGGGTGCCGTTGATCTTATGCCAGAGATAGCTCTGATCCATGTCAAAAGGAGTGATGTAGTTCATGGTTGGCACTTGGACACTCAACACATTCACCAGTTCACTCACCGGGGTATCCTCCAGCATGATGGGATTTCGGTCAAAATGGCAACCCCGGTGGGTGCAGTTGTTGATGAGGGCCGGGCGGGCGTCCGCTTCATAGTTGAAGGGATAGGTGCGGACGAAACCTTCGATGGTGTTGGCTTTGAGATCGCTGCCAAAGCTCTGAAAGATGCGCACAAAATAGGCGGTTTCGGGTGTCAGACCATCGATCAGCCAGGAATCACGCCCCGGGTCGGCTGTGGCGGTAGGTTGGTTGATATCGAACGAACCCGACTGGCTGGAAAGGTGGATATGGGTTTCAGCCGTCACATCCCCCCCATCCTCAAGATCCCAGGTGACCCGGATGGTTTGGGCATCCATGGGTTCCACCGTGAGATCCATGTTCAAGGTGCCCACCACAGCCCGGGGAGTGGGGGTGTTTTTGTCCAGGGTGGGGGAGGATGGTTTTTGGGGGGATTGGCTGGATGGAAAGGGGCTTTTTTTGAAACCATTTCCCCCCTGATTGATGAAAAGCGCGTTTGGATAGCCGATTCGGGGGATAAAAAGATCGGGATAGCCGTCGTTGTTAAAATCAGCTGCCAGGGGTTGGTTGCCTGGGGCAGTCAAATCGAGGCCTGCGCTTTGGGTGATGTCGCTGAAGGTGTTGTCGCCATTATTTTGATAGAGCACCAGATAATCGGTTGTTTCGATGTTGCTGATCAAAAGATCTTCAAAACCGTCCTGGTTGAAGTCAGCCCATGTGGCTCCCACGGTGCTTGCGGAATGATCCACCCCAGCTGTGGGACCGATGCTATCAAAGCGGTCGTTGCCGAGATTGATAAACAGGCTGTTGGTGCTGTCGGGCAGTACATCCAGCAGGTTTGAAACATAGAGATCCGGGAGGCCGTCGTTGTTGAAATCTCCCCAATCCACATCATAACCCCCGAGGTTGTCGAAAATCGTCGCCGTAGCGGTGATGTTGCTGAAGGTGCCATCGCCATTATTGCGGTAGAGCACATTGGGCAGGCTGTCGTACTGGTCGGGAAGGTTCAGGTTGGTAAAGTTGGCGACATAGAGATCCGGATAGCCGTCCTGATTGTAATCTGCCACCCCTACCTTGACCGCAGCACCAATATCTCCCACACCGGCCATGGCGGTGACATCACTGAAGGTGCCGTCGCCGTTGTTGCGATAGAGAAGATTGCCCATTCCTTCGGCATGGAGCAGGTGACCATTTTGCAGGAGATAGAGATCCGGATCTCCATCCAGGTCATAGTCGAGCCAGGCCGCATCCATATCATCCCGATAGCCCCAGATGCGCAAACCGGCGTTGAGGGTAACATCCGTGAAGGTGCCATCCCCTTCGTTGCGGTAGAGGGTATTGGTATCCCCAATCACATTGATGAGATAGAGATCCATATCCCCGTCAAGATCATAATCAGCCCAGCTGCCGTTGCCTCCCTTGCCGGAATCGTTTACCCCGGCGGCTTCAGCCACTTCGGTGAAGGTTTCATCGCCATTGTTGCGGTAGAGATAGTTGCCCCGGAGATAGTTGACTACGTAGAGATCGAGATCATCGTCGCCGTCATAATCCACGGCCTGGGCGGAGTAGGAGCGGTAGGTGGGATGTCCTGCAAGCTGGGTGTTTTCGCTAAACTGGGTCTTTTGGGATGCGATGGTGATCCAGGCTGCGAGATTTTCCAGCTCCTCTTCGCTAAAATCAAACGCCATGGCCACCATCTGGGTGACGGAATTGATGGCGTTGGCGATCACACCCGGGTCGCTGCCTGCCTGGATGTTGTTGAGATTTTCCGTCAGATCCGTGCCGTGACAGCTCCCCTGGCTGCAACCACTGTCGTTAAAGAGCACCTCTCCATCCGAGCTATTCCCTTCACCATTATCGATGTTGCCAAAAGTAGCGAGATAGGCGGCGATATCAGCAAGCTCCTGTTCGGTCAAATCAAACCCCATGGCCACCATCAGGGGGACCGAAGCCATGGCGTTTTCGATGGCTGAGATGGTGCTGCCGTTTTGGATGTTGAATTGATTGGTGCCGGGGTCAGCAGTGTGGCAGTTGCTGAGAGCACACCCTTGGCTGGTGTAGAGCGCTTCGCCGTTTGTGGGGTTTCCAACAGGTTCATCGTCGGTTGAGCCGGTGAGTTCAAAAGCCCGCACCAGCCACACCGCCATCTCAGCCCGGTTGATGGGGAGGCTGGGGCAAAAATAGTTGCTCTCACAGGATCGCACGTTATCCAGAGTGGATTCGCTGAGCCCATCAGCCGCCAGCTGCTCAATGAAGGCCGCCGCCCAATAATCGGCGTTGATATCCCCAAACACCTGACCGGTGGGAGAGGGAGGGGTATAGCTGCCGCCATGCAAACTGCGCAAAAGAAAGATCGCCATCTCTCCCCGGGTGACCTCTCGACTCGGACAAAATTGATCGACATCGCAGCCGTTGGCGATCCCCAAGCCAGCCAGCTCTTCGATAAAATGGCCCGCCCAATGATCCGTCGATACATCGTCAAACAGCGCTCCCGTTGCGGCCGACGGGGTAAAGTCGGCGCCATGGACCCCTCGCAGCAGAAAGATCGCCATCTCTGCGCGCTGCAACTCCCGGTCAGGGCAGTAGTTTTCGCTGTCGCACCCCCGGGTGATGCCGTTATCCGCCAAAACAGCGATATCATCAGCTCCCCAGCGGCCACTGACAACATCGTCAAACGACCAGGAGAGGTCTGCCTGAAATACCAGAAGCACTATCAGCAGCTGAACAAGATGTTGGCAGGTGGTCTTGATGGTGTCGATATATGAATATATTCGCATAACCGGATAAGCTCCATATTTCGAAACATTTTCAAATTCAAGTCAGCCCCGTGTTGGGTCCACATGACACGATTCAGCCTCACCTGATCTCCGGAAGCGTCCCTGTCAGTATGATATTGGATCTTAATCCATATCCCAAGTTTCAGTGGCCGTTTTTAAAAAGGGCAAGGCGTGGTGCGAATGGTGGGGGGAGGTTGGTGACGCAGGCGGGGAGAGGGTCAAATCCATTGGTTTAAGAGCTGAAAAAAATAGAATCGAATGCCGTTTTTGCTTCACATCTCTCGGCCGAAACTGTAAAATCAACCATGAATAAATATAAATTTGTTTCTTCTTTCATCTATCGGCGGAGCTGCGAAAACATTCACCAACACCACATGACAAAATAGCCTCTCCCAACAGTCCATCCACACCCCTGGTTCGGGCTGTTATCCTCCTGGAGGCTTGCCTGATTTTGGAGAGTATGGCCATGACGGATCATTCAACGGCAAGTGGCAAGAGCGGTCGCTCCACCCGGGGCTGGATTCTTTTTGTCGGTGGTTTGGGGGTAGGCCTTTTCAGCTTCCTTCTCTTTCATTTTGTGATCATGGAAGGCTACACAAACAGCCTGGAGATGTGCCTCTCCTGTCATGAGATGGAGGGGGTCTACGCCGAATATCAGGAGAGCACCCACTATAAAAACCATTCCGGCGTGCGGGTAATCTGCGCCGACTGCCACATTCCCCATGGCAAAGGGTTTATGGGGTATCTGGAAAAGCTGGAAGACAAGGTGATCGTCGGGGGGAGGCATCTCTATCACCACCTTGTGGGAACCTACCCCGATGAAGAAAGTTTTGAAAAAGCCCGTTACCAGCTGGCTCAGCTGGTATTGGAAAAAATGCGTGAGCGAGACTCCAAGGAGTGTCGTCAGTGTCACTCCTATGAATCCATGCAGCTGGCCGATCAGGATAGCTTTGCCGCCAAAAAACACCAACGCAGTATGAA
>JADFZT010000081.1 GCA_015232395.1 Magnetococcales bacterium
GGTTGAACTCGCTAAAGCTGTGGAAGAGGTTGCTGCCGGAGAGGGAGCCCATATCAGAGGTGATGGCATAATCCCCATCTACCGGATTTAAAACACCTACCTGCTCCGGATTGAGAGAACCATCGAGAACGATGCCGTCACCGGATCCGGCCCAAGCTACCATGGGTGCAGAAAACAGACAGGCTGATAGAAGGAAAAACGGAAAACAATTTTTCATTATCATAAAAAAATGCCTGACAATGAAATGACTTGGAACAATATACACCCTCACGCTTCCCTGGTTGGGATGTCCCAATAAGGCCACCACATAGAGGCACCTCCCTTTTGGAATCAAATCAATAAGCCTGCCAGCTCAGCTGAAAGTGAATCCCCTCATCCTGAAGATCGTGACCGGTATGTTCGGTGTTGCGGAAGGGATGAGCCCAATAGAGTTCAGC
The DNA here is from genome assembly GCA_015232395.1 of Magnetococcales bacterium. Classification (NCBI taxonomy): domain Bacteria; kingdom Pseudomonadati; phylum Pseudomonadota; class Magnetococcia; order Magnetococcales; species Magnetococcales bacterium. The sequence goes on from JADFZT010000081.1 coordinate 438, forward strand.
CAGAATTTTTTTGGTGGGTTGCCAGGTCAGCCCCAAACCGGCACTGGAAATATGTTTGGGATCGGGCCACTGGTCGGTGTCGTTGTTCCAGCCCATACCAAAATCGATAAAGGGAATGGCCCGCACCGCCCCCTCTCCCTCGTGGCTGAGGCCGGAGATGGGCAGCTCCCAGATGGGCAGGGAATATTCCAGGGAAGTGGTAAAGCCGTTATCCCGCAACATTTCGTTTTCCCGATAGCCCCGGACACTCGAACCGCCACCGATGGAAAATTTTTCCATGGAAAACAGTGGGTCGTCGCTTAATTGACCATCCAGGCGAAAAAGTGCCTGATGCCCCGAATCCCCTATCCGCTGGGCCAGCTGAAACTGTCCGAGCCAGCTGAAAAAGGTTCCGTCATAGCCCGGTTTTCCCTCGATGAGGCTGTTACCGGGATCGGTGACGATCTTATCCATGGGCTTCAAGCCCCGGCTGAAGGTAGAACGAGCGGCGATCACCCGGTTTTGATCCCGATCCAGCCAATCCTGGATAAAGCGCAGGGCGGTAACCTCGGTCAGGCCGTCGTGACGGGTCTCATATTCATAGGTTTCCCCATAAAACCCACTCCCCAGATCGTCGCTCATGAGGCTGCGCCGCCACTCCATGCGCAGCTCCATGGCAAAGGTCTGATTGGGTGTGCGATAGAAAGGGTGCTTGACGCCCAGCCCGATGGTCTCCATTTCGCTCTGCACATTGAGGCTGGCAAAAGGCTCATCGATCAGGGCCGACTCGATGTGTTGATAGTCGATTCGCAAGCTGGTGTCCCAGGGACCGATGGGCAGCTCGTAAAAAAGCCGCCAATCTTCCTGGCTCCGGGTGGAGCCGAAGCGAATGCCGAATTGATCCCCGTGACCGGTGGCGCTGTAGTGGACCGCCTCCACCTCCCCCCGGATGGAACCGATGGCAGGGGAGCGATTGTTAGACAAGCGAAAATCCAAACGCAGGGGAAGAGCCTCTTCCACCTTGAGCTGTAAGCGGCTCTCTCCAGGCTCCACCCCCGGCCCCAACTCACCGTTCAGGCGCTTGATCAGGGGGGATTGTTGGAGAATCAGCATCTGCTGGCGCAGAGCGTCGATGTTGAGAGGGGTGCCCGCCCCGACCTTCAGGCGATCACCGAGATATTGGGGAGTGAGCCAGTTGGTGCCGGAAATATCGAGGCTGGTCAAAGCCCCTTCGACGATCTGATATTCAATCACCCCGTCGCTGACATCCTGATTGGGCAACAGCGCCCCGGAGTTGATATATCCCCGGTCGATATAGTGGCGGGTCAAAATGTGCCGGATCTCCTGGAGCTCTCCGGAGGTCACTTCACGATTTTCAAACTCTACCACCAGATCATGAAGCTCTTTATCGCTGAAAGCGGTGTGGCCGACAAAGCGGATCTCCATGACGAACAGCGCCGCCATGCCAGGCAGGGCATCATATTCGGCATCCCTTGGCACCGGAGGCAGCACCATCTCGACCCCCTCTTCGCCATCTTGGTAGGCCGGTTTGTCAAGCATCCGCTCACTGGGCCGTTCAGAGAGCGCTCCCACCGCCCCACTCCCAGCGCCGTCAGCGGCCAAGGCAGAGGAAAATCCTGACATAACCGCCCCCCCCAAAGAGAGGGTCGCCAGCAACAGCCAAGCCCCAGGGGAAGCTGTGCGACTGAACTGACAGCTGGACTCCAGGCGAGCCATAGAGATCGTTTTTTCAGCTTGAATGATAGGCTTATTCATAAGACCAGTATTATATTTTTGAATATCAGTTAGGCATGCTGTCGGCAAAGGGGTTTAATAGGATGTTGAACATCCCGTTGTCAACAGAGATCTGATATCTTATACTTTTTCATTTTACTTGATCCCTTTGTTCTATTGGATGAAATCATGAATTTCAATTACAGACAGCTTCACAACAAGCTTCTTGAAAACGAATCAACCTCCATTATAACACCTCCTCGCCATATTGGTTGGATTGGTCTGTTTTTGCTGCTCATATTTTCAGCTTCCCTGGCATTGGCAGCCACTCCTGCTGCCCCCCCCTCTCACTCTGACGCGCTCCTGCCCCCCTCCTCCTCTCAAGCCCTGAGCGGCCCGGGGGGAGCACTTCTCAAAGAGGGCTTGACCCATTATCAACGGGGAGCCTTCCAGAAGGCCATTGAGAGCTGGAACCAGGGGATTGTCCTGTTTAATAAACAACAAACCCCCCAGGGACTGGGAGAGAGCCTGATCCGAATAGCCGAAGCCTATCAGCGATTGGGCCATCTGGAGCAGGCGATTGATCACTATCGCCGGGGAATGGAAGTGATACAAGCCTCAGGCTCCCCGGCCCAGACAGCCCTGGTGATGAGCGCCCTGGGAGATGCCTATCTGGGAGCAGGGCTTCAGGATGCCGCCCGCAAAACCCAGGAAAAGGCCCTGGAAATAGCCCGTACCACTCAAAACCCCACGATCCTCGCGGTGGTCCTGAACAACCACGGCAACCTCCTGGCGGCCATCAAAGAAAATGGCTCGGCCCGCAAAGCCTATAAAGAGAGCATCGCCCTCTCCAGAAAACGGGGCAACACCCCTCTCCTGACCAAAGGCTTGATCAACGCCGCCCGCACCGCTGCCACCGATGGCGATTCGGGGGAGGCTGGCAACAAGCTGACCGAAGCTGGCATTCTGCTGAACCAAAGCCCTGACAGCCATCAAAAGGCCTCTCAGCTGATAACCATTGGCCGCCTGCTAGGAGAGCTGCGGGCAGAAGGGGGAGCCCCCTGGCTCGCCATCCGGGGACAAGCCATCCTGGATGAAGCGCTTCGGGTGAGCAAACATTTCAATGATAAACGCCTCCTCTCCCTGGCCTGGGGCAACATGGGCCGACTCTACGAGCTGGAGGGGCAAATTGAAGAGGCCCAGATCCTCACCCGACGCGCCCTTTTCGCCGCCCAGGAAGCCTCCCTTGCCGAATCCCTCTATCTTTGGCAGTGGCAGAGTGGACGCTTGGCCCGGGCCCGGGGGAAACCGAATGCCGCCATCGCCCATTATCGGCGAGCTGTGGAAACCATCCAAGCCATCCGCCACGATCTCACCGTCGGATTCAGCGGTTTTGGTGGCTCCTTCCGCAACGAGGCAGGACCGGTTTTTTTCGAGCTGGCCGATCTGCTCCTGAAACAATCTTCGATTATTTCCGAACCGCAACAAAAACAGCAGCTGCTTCAGGAAGCCCGAGCCGCTGTGGAGCAACTCAAGGCGGCGGAGCTGGAAGATTATTTTCAGGACGATTGTGTCGCTGCGGCCCGCTCCAAGGTGACCGGCCTGGAGGGAATCGGCCAGGACACAGCTATCTATTATCCGATTTTACTCAAAGAGCGTACTGAAATTCTCCTGGGGCTTAACGATGGCATCCGCCAATATACCATCCCCGTCGGTCGAGCTGAACTCACCCGGGAGATCCGCCAATTCCGCCGCCGATTGGAGCAGCGCACCTCCCGACGCTATCTGCGCCACGCCCAGGCCCTTTATGAATGGCTCATCAAACCCCTCTCCGACACCCTCACTGAAGAAGGCATCACCACCCTGGTAGTGGTCCCCGACGGCCCCCTGCGCACCGTTCCCTTCGCCGCCCTCCACGACGGCAAGGCCTTCCTACTGGAACGGTTTGCCATGGCCACCACCCCGGGACTCACCCTGACTGATCCCAAACCGATCCGACGGGAAGCCTCCAGCGTGCTTTTAAATGGTCTTACCGAAGCGGTACACGGCTTTCCACCGTTGCCCTTCGTTGAGGGAGAACTCAAGGAAATTCAAGAACTTTATGGCGCAAAAACCCTGCAAAACAAAACCTTCAAAGTCGATAGCGTCGGCAATGAGTTGAACGAAACCCCCTACAATATCGTCCATATCGCTTCTCACGCCCAGTTTCGCAGCAAGGTGGAAGATACCTTTCTACTGGCCTACGATGGCCGCTTGAGCATGGACCATCTGGATCAATTCATGGGGCTTGGCCACTATCGGGATCGACCGGTGGAGCTTCTGACCTTGAGCGCCTGTCAAACCGCTGCGGGGGATGATCGGGCGGCATTGGGCCTGGCTGGAGTCGCCATCAAGGCTGGTGCTCGCAGCGCCTTGGCCACCCTTTGGTTCATCAACGACCAAGCCTCCTCCCAACTGGTGACCGAATTTTATCATCAGCTCCAGGATCCGAACATTTCCAAGGCCCAAGCCCTGCGCCAGGCCCAGCAGATCATTATCCAGGATAAACGCTACCAACATCCCGGCTACTGGTCCCCCTTTCTGCTGATCGGCAATTGGCTTTGATCCCCCAGCCCCTGTGAGACAACCTGGATAGAGATGGCGACCGACACCCCCATACAGCACTGGAAAAAACGTCTCCAACCCGTCGGTATCTGCCTGCTGATCAGTGGCGTGGTTTTCCTGCTTCTGTGGTTGGCACGAACATCGGGGAGCCTGCAATATTGGGAGCTTGGTGCTTTTGATCAAACCCTGCGCTGGCGATTCGAAACCCAGCCGGTGGATGACAGGATCCACCTGATCGGGGTGGACGAAGAGGATATCAACCGCCTGGGTTGGCCCCTGAGCGATGAGATTGTGGCCCGGGCGTTGGAAAAAATAGCACTCCAAAATCCGGCCATGGTGGGGATCGACCTCTACCGGGAACAGCCCAGGCCTCCAGGCCATGAGCGTTTGATGACCCTGCTGGACGACACCCCGAACATCATCGCCGTGATGAAATTTCAGGATGCCAGCGGTCGCCAGATTCCCCCTCCCCCCGTTCTGGTTGGCAGTGATCGGGCGGCCTTTTCCGACTTAGTAGTGGATGGAGATGGGGTGGTGCGTCGCGGATTGCTTTTTCTGGATGATGGCGTCCATTTTTCCCTCTCCTTTGCCCTACGGCTCGCTCTGGGATACCTGGCCCCCTCCGGCATTGGCCTGGAACCAGGGGAAGGTAACCCCCAGCACGCCGGGCTTGGCCAGACCACCATCCCCCCCCTGGAATCAAATGATGGTGGCTATGTCGAAGCAGACACCCGGGGCTATCAATTTTTATTCAACTATCCCGGTGCCCCAGCTCCCTTTGGGGAGCACTCTCTGAGGGATCTTCTGGATGGAACCATCCCCCCGGGAACCCTGACCGATAAAATCATTATTTTTGGTGCCGCCGCTGACAGCGTCAAAGACCAGTTTTCCACCCCCGTCAACTGGGGGGGAGTGACCGATCAGCCCTTTGTCTTCGGCTTTTCCATCCACGCCTACGCCGTTTCTCAACTTCTGGAGATGGCCCTGGATGGGAAAGGATTGATTCAATCCCTCTCCGATCCCCTGGAAGGGGGTTGGATCTGGTTCTGGTCCCTGATTGGCGGGCTGGCCGGTCTCTGGGCTGGAAGAGGAGGCAGAACCACCCTTCGCCTGGCTCTGTCGGTGACTGGGGGCAGCCTGATCATCGGGATCCTATGCGTCTGGTTTCTGGAACAGGGGCTGTGGCTGCCCTTTTTTCCACCGCTGTTGGGTTTTCAGGCCACGCTTATCCTCATCACCGCCCACCTTTCCCACCAGGAACGCCTCCAACGCAATACCGTCATGCAGCTCTTCTCCTCCGCCGTCTCCCCGGAAGTGGCTGAAGAAATCTGGCAAAACCGCGAAGAGGTCCTGGCCCAGGGCAGACCCCGACCCAAACGACTCACCGCCACGGTTCTTTTTACCGACCTGGTCGCCTTCACACCGATCTCGGAAGGAATGGATCCGGAACTGCTCATGGATTGGCTGAACGAATATATGGATGTCATGGCCAACGCCGTCACCCACCATGGGGGGGTGGTGGATAAATTTATCGGTGATGCCATCATGGCGGTGTTTGGAGTGCCCATAGCCCGGGAAAGTGAAGAGGAGATCGACCAGGATGCCATTCAGGCGGTCTCCTGTGCTCTGGCTATGGGGCAGGGGTTGGAAGCGCTGAACCAAAGATGGAAAAAAGAGGGCAAGCCCCCCATGGCCATGCGGGTAGGCATTTTTACCGGTCCTCTGGTGGCCGGGGGATTGGGCTCTACCCAGCGGATGAATTTTACGGTCATCGGCGATACCGTCAATACCGCAGCGCGGCTGGAAAGCTATAAACCCGCCCTCCCGGACGCCTCTCCCCCTCCGGAGCCCGAGGTGTGTCGCATTTTAATCGGTGAGACCACCCACGCCCGTCTGGGGGATCGATTTCAAAAAGAATTGGTCGACACTGTTTTGTTGAAAGGGAAAGATAAACGGATTACAATATATCGGGTGACTGGTTCGTAACCCAGCACCAACCATCTTAAGCAAGACAAGAATATTTCAGTAATCCAATTTAAGCGCTACCTCAAGAAACAACATGTTCATTGATATAAAAACCGGATCCCCCTATCCAAACAATCCAAACAGCCCATCAATTCCCCTCAGGAGGCCATTGATAATGAACCATCCGTGGATGGCTGTCATGGTGGCTGTAGCCACTTTCCTAGGCTGTTTTTCCTGGCAACCCGTCGCGACAGCAAAAGACAAAAGCCGGGGAGAACGCACAGCTCTGATCGTCTATCGCCCCCCTGTTCGGGGAGCACCCTCCAGCCGGGTAGGCGGGGGGGTACGGGGGGTCAATCAAGACTTGCCGAACCTGGAAGCCCTGGTACCGGAACACACAGGATACACCTCCCAACCCCAGCCGAGCCTCTACTGGTTTATCTCCAAGCCCAGCCGGGCCGAAATGGAAATCATTCTCCTGGATGACAACCCCCTGGCCATCGATCCGATTCTGGCCACCACCATGACCATGGACCGTGCGGGTTTTTATCGTCTTGACCTGGCCAAGTTCAATATCCGCCTGAAACCCGGTGTGGAATATCAGTGGTCAGTCACCATCATGGGCGATCCAGAACACCCTTCAGGGGATATCGTCTCTGGCGGAGGGGTTAAATATGTCGAAAAAAGCCAGATGCTGCAGGAGGTTTTATCTGAGGCCCACAAAAGGGAGCATGGCATTATTTTTGCCCGAGAGGGGTATTGGTATGATGCCATCACCGAGCTTTCAGAAAAAATCCTCGTCAACCCCGACAGCCGAAAATTCCGCAAACTCCGGGCACAACTTCTGGAACAGGCGGGACTGACCCAGGCAGCAGCGGCTGAGTTGATCAAATATCGGCAGCTGGAAAAAATTTCCAAACACCGCCGCCCAGAAAGCCAACGGCGCATCATCCAAGCCAAGGATATCCATCCCTGACCGATGCCATTTCCAGGAGGCCTTCGCGTAGGATGGTGGTGAGCCGTGTGAACCCCATCAATCAAGACGGATGGAGCTTTTTAATTTGGAACGACCAGACCTTGGGCACCCTCACTGAAGGAATGGTTGGAACACGATTAAAAAAACGTGCTGGATGATACTGGCACCCCCTTCCTTAACAGGCTGACCTGGAAACAACCGGGGCGTAAAGGGAAGTGGGAAACAAGCCCCACCTCCCTTTCATTTAAAAACCCCATCTCACCCAGCCCTCACCCCGGAGATGAAAAAGACCCACCCCCCTTCAAAGGCGGACGCCCCCAGTCGATTCAGATCCCTTCGATGTGACGCACTCCTGCCATAGGCACATAACCCTTTTTCTTGCCCAACTCCTTGAAATGATGATGTTTGTGATGGCCGGCGGACTCCACCGGCAGATGGCCATCGAGAAAATGGCGGGCTGCTTCGTCCGGATCCCTTTCGTTGGTTACAAAGGGAATGATCCGATCTTTTTTGAGCTGACGCTCCAGAGGCTTGTCCATTTGCATGGCGATCAACACCTGCACCCCATCCAGGGGATGTACTTTGTTTTTCAGGTCAAACCCCTCCAAGGCCTGATCCTCGGAGAGTGACAGCAGGTGTTTGTTGTGAATCTCCCCATCGACGATCTCAAACACCCAAAAGTTGAGACACTTTTCCAAAGCTCCGGATACCAGCTCCTTGTCCTGACATGCAATGGCAATGTTCATAACCTTGACCCTCCAACGACAGATGACAAAACCACTTTCAAGGGGCCCCATACCCCTGCTGCATCATCCCAAATCCGGCAGTTGGGCCTACGCACATACCCCGGGACCGCCTCCCCCTCACTGAAACCCAAAGGAACAAACCAGCTTCCGCCCCCCTCCTCCAGACTTTTCCCTGTGTCCACTCCTTCCTCTTCTTTTTGGCAGTGGCAGAGGTGCTTTTGTTCCCATTTCATCCCCTGCAAATGGAGTGAAAATGACATTTTTTGGGCCCCTGTCATCAAAATGGTGGATATCAATGGCGGCTGGAACAAATCATTCGGTCAAATCGATGGCCTGCAACAAGAAGGAGGCCGGATGTCGCTGAAATAGATCGTGGCCCACTTAGCAGGCGTGAACCGCGTTGACAGAGTCGATGGGCATTGTTATCTTTCGACCGATTTCCCGCCACAAGACTTGGGAACGCCAACCGCCGGCCTCGTTTGCACAATGCTCACCCAACGCCAAACCGAAATTCTCAGGCTGGTCGTCCAGTCCCATATCGATAATGGAGCCCCCGTGGGTTCCCAAACGGTGAGTGAGCGCTCCACCCTGTCGGTTTCACCGGCCACCATCCGCAATGCCATGTCGGAACTGGAAAGCCTGGGGCTACTCACCCAACCCCACCGCTCCGCCGGTCGCATTCCCACGGACCAAGGCTTCAGAGCCTATGTGGATGGACTCAACGAGGCCCACTTGACCGACCGGGAGATGGAACAAATCCTCAAGGCGTGTGAAACCGGTGGTGATGATCTGGGTGCCACCCTCGACTCCGCCTGTCAGGCCATGGCTTCCCTCATCCCCTACACCTGCCTGGTACGCCCTCCCAGCCTGGATGAAGCCCAGCTGGATCGCATCCAGTTTGTCGAGCTTTCTGAAAACCGGGTGCTGGCGATCCTGGCTTCCTGCTCCGGACAGGTGCAACATCGTATATTTCTGACAGAAACAGCCTACTCCCGTCGGGAACTGGACGGCTTCGGTGATGCCTTGAGCCGCCGCCTGGAAGGGTTAAACCTTAACCAGGTCAAAGACCGCCTGGAACAGGAAGTGGCCCGGGGCGAACGCCGCTATCGGGAACTCTGCCACCGCCTGCTTACCACCGTTCGTACCGCTTCGGTGCGTGGTGGCCACCTGATCATCAATGGCCGCTCCAATCTTTTTGGCGTGCCTGAATGGGACGACACCACTGAAATTCGTGGCATTCTGGAAATGCTTGATGAAAAAAAGAAACTGGTGGAACTCCTGGACCATTGCCTCCACGCGGATGGCGTGCAACTTTTCATAGGTTCCGAGTCCCACCTGGGACCGGCTCGGGGATGCTCTGTGGTCGCAGCCAAGTTTTTGGGCCCCGAAAGCCGTCTGTTGGGCACCTTGGGTGTGCTGGGACCCACCCGTCTGGATTATGCCCAGGTCATTCCCCTGGTGGATTTTACCGCAAGAGCCCTCTCCGGGCTGCTCTCCCCCAAGGCACCGGCTTCCACCGGAAAAAAGCCTGTAAGGGATCACAATGAATAAGGAGATCCGTAACTTCTCATGACCGACAACGACCAACCCAATCCGGCTCCCAGCCGGGAAGAGGCCGCACCTGGTACCAATGAGAGCCAGGAGGAAGTATCGGCCCAAACCGCCACAGGGGGTGCCGACATGGCAGCGGAAGAACAACCGGAAGCAGGCGTTGAAGAAACCACCGATCCCAATGTCGATGCAGAAGCCTCCCAGACAGAGGCCGAGGAGCACCCGACTGAAGAAGATGCCGATGGTGAAACCTGCCCTGTGGGGGGAGATCTGGGGGATGCGGAATCACAGACCTTGCGAATCCAACTTCAGGAAGCCCTCGACGAAAAAGAGGAAAAGCACCATCTCTATCTGCGAACGCTGGCAGAGATGGAAAACCTGCGCAAACGCACAGCCCGGGAGATCCAGCAGGCCCGAAAATTTGCCGTCGAAGGGTTTTCCAAAGATCTCTTGAGCGTGGCCGACAACATGGAACGGGCACTGACCGCCATCCCGGAAAGCGATGACGACAATCTCAAAAACATCGTCCAGGGCGTCGTGATGATTCAAAGTGAACTCAACCGGGTCATGGGTAACCACGGCATCACCCGCATCGAATCCATGCACTCCCCCTTTGATCCCCACCTGCATCAGGCGGTAATCCAGGTGGAGGATGAGGATGCCAAACCCGGAACGGTGGTTCAGGAGATGCAGGCGGGATACCTCCTCAACGAACGTCTCTTGCGCCCTGCCATGGTCGGGGTTGCCAAAGGGGGCTGAAGCCTGCAATAAAAACAGTCATCCCCCCTCGATTGAAACCGGTGATGGATGCAAATAGAGCCGGTGATGGTTGAAAACAGGGCAATGCAACCACAAAGATCAACAGGGAGCCTGAAAAAAAACGCCGGCAACCACTAAATAAAAAATCCCAATACGGCGAAAATAACGGCTGAAGGACGAAAAAATGGCGGGCTGGTCTTGACATAAACCGGAACCGTTTCCATATCTAAGGCAACACCTAAATACCCACTCTGGCATGAACCCCATGTCGAGAGTCTGAGAACTCCTTGGAATTTTGTAAAATACGGCAGGAAAGGGATCGTTTGAGATGAGCAAAGTGATCGGTATCGACTTGGGGACCACCAACTCCTGTGTGGCTATCATGGAAGGTGGAGATCCTAAAGTGATCGAAAACAGCGAGGGTAGCCGGACGACCCCCTCCATGTTGGCTTTTTCCACCAGCGGCGAACGTCTGGTGGGGCAAGCGGCCAAACGTCAGGCAGTCACCAACCCTGAACGCACCATTTCCGCCATCAAGCGCCTGATTGGCCGTCGCTACGACGACCCCACCACCCGTCAGGATATGGACCTGGTCTCCTATGAGATCGTCAAGGCGGACAACGGCGACGCCTGGGTCAATACGGGGGATAAAAACATCAGCCCCTCCGAAGCCTCTGCCATGATTTTGCAAAAAATGCGGCAGACCGCTGAGGACTATCTGGGAGAGAAGGTCACCGATGCCGTGGTGACGGTCCCAGCCTATTTTAACGACGCCCAGCGCCAAGCCACCAAGGATGCGGGTCGGATCTCCGGGTTGAACGTCCTGCGCATCATCAACGAGCCTACTGCAGCGGCCCTGGCCTATGGACTGGACAAGAAGGATGGCCAGACCATCGCGGTTTACGATCTGGGTGGCGGCACCTTCGACATTTCCATCCTGGAAATCGGCGATGGGGTGTTCGAAGTCAAATCCACCAACGGTGACACCTTCCTGGGTGGGGAAGATTTCGACAAAACCATCATCGACTATCTGGCTGAAGAGTTTATTAAAGAGAACGGTATCGATCTGCGTAAGGACAACATGGCTCTGCAACGCCTGAAAGAGGCGGGAGAAAAAGCCAAGATCGAGCTTTCCAACTCCACCCAGACCGATGTCAACCTGCCCTTCATCACCGCCGATGCTTCCGGCCCGAAACATCTGAACGTCAACTTGAGCCGGGCCAAGCTCGAATCCCTGGTAGACAACCTGGTACAACGCACCCTGGAACCCTGTGCCACAGCATTGCGAGATGCCGGTGTCAGCTCCCGAGAGATTGACGAAGTGGTGTTGGTGGGCGGCATGACCCGTATGCCCAAAGTACAGCAGGTGGTGAGCGAATTTTTTGGCAAGGAGCCCCACCGTGGGGTCAACCCCGACGAAGTGGTGGCCATCGGTGCTGCGATTCAGGGCGGGGTGCTCAAAGGGGACGTGAAGGATGTTTTGCTGCTGGATGTGACCCCACTTTCCCTGGGCATCGAAACCCTGGGAGGTGTTTTCACCAAGCTGATCGAAAAGAACACCACTGTTCCTTCGAAAAAATCCCAAATTTTTTCCACCGCTGCCGACAATCAATCAGCGGTCACCATCCGGGTTTCCCAGGGTGAGCGGGAAATGTTTTCCGACAATAAACTTCTGGGCCAGTTCGACCTGGTGGGTCTTCCCCCAGCACCCCGGGGTATGCCCCAAATCGAAGTCACCTTCGACATCGACGCCAACGGCATGGTCCACGTTTCCGCCAAGGACAAGGGGACTGGCAAGGAGCAGTCGATCCAGATTCAAGCCTCTGGTGGCTTGAGCGATGCCGAAATCGAAGCCATGGTGCGGGAGGCCGATGCTCACGCTGAAGAGGATGCCAAAAAGCGCAAGCTGATCGATGCCCGCAACCACGGTGATTCCCTGGTCTACACCACGGAAAAATCGATGAAGGAACATGGGGAAAAGCTGGACGATGAGACCAAGAGCAGCATCGAAGCCGCCATCGCCGAGCTGAAAAGCGCCCTGGAGCAGGAGGATGCCGAACTCATCACCACCAAGACCCAGGCGTTGATGGAAGCCTCCATGAAGCTGGGGGAGATGATCTATAAGGAGAGCGGCGAACAACCCGGTGGACCCGGTTGTGGAACGGGTGGACCGGGTGGGCCTGAAGGATTTGGCGGCCCCGGCGGACCTGGTGGACAGCCCGGCGAGCCCCCTCCTGGCGCTGCCCCGAACCAGGATGAAGATGTGGTGGAAGCGGAATATGAAGAGGTCAAGGAAGAGAAAAAATAACAGGGATCACCTGGAAGGATAGCAAGCTTTGTCAAGCCCCAAGGACTATTACGAAACCCTCGGAGTTACCCGGGAGAGCGGCGATGCCGATATCAAAAAGGCCTATCGCAAGCTGGCTATGGAACTCCATCCGGATCGAAACCCCGGAAACAAGAGTGCCGAAGCCCGTTTTAAAGAGGTCAACTCTGCCTACGAAGTATTGAAAGACCCCAAAAAACGGGCTATCTACGACCAATTCGGCCATGCTGGACTGGGTCAGGGGGGTCCGGGTGGCTTTTCCGGAGATCCTTCCCAATATGGCGGCGGCTTCGGGGATATTTTCGAAGAATTTTTCGGAGATATTTTCGGAGGTGGCCGAGGAGGTGCTGGAGGGGGTGGCTCACCACGGGGACGGGGTGGACGTGCCCGGGGCGAAGATATCCGCTACGACCTCACTGTGCCTCTGGATACCGTCATGCGGGGCAGTGAGGAGCGTATTCGGCTGCCCACGATCATCCTCTGCGACTCTTGCCGAGGGAGTGGTGCCCGGCCTGGTTCCGGCCCTGAAAACTGTACCACCTGCGGGGGGGCGGGCCAGGTTCGCACCCAGCAGGGTTTCTTTTCCATCTCCCGCCCCTGCCCGGCTTGCCGGGGCCAAGGGCGGATTATTCGCAACCCCTGTACCAGCTGTCAGGGGCAAGGGCGCAAGCGTTCTGAAAAGACACTCACGGTCAAGATTCCTCCGGGTGTCGAAACCGGTACCCGGATTCGTTTAAGTGGCGAGGGCGGGGCCGGGCTTCATGGCTCCCCCACCGGCGATCTCTATATCGTTATTGAGGTGGCCCCCCACACCATTTTCGAGCGCTACGAATCCAACCTTCTCTGTCAGGTGCCTATCACTTTTCCCCAGGCGGCTTTGGGGGGCAAGCTGGAAGTCCCCACCCTCAGTGGTCGTGCCCGCCTGACCTTGCCGCCGGGATGTCAGACCGGTAAACGCATGGTATTGCGGGGCAAGGGACTGCCATTGCTCAACCGTCCCGGTGTTTTTGGAGATCTGGTGGTGGAGCTACGCGTGGAGACACCGGTTAAGCTCAACAAAAAACAGCGACAGCTGCTGGAAGAGTTTGCCCGCTGTTCCGGGGAGGAGTGCCAGCCGGATTCCTTCTCTTTCCTGGATAAGGTCAAAGATTTTCTGGACAAGACCATCTCCTGACGCACCCTTTCTCCGGGCCTGCAAGTATCCCACCCATTCTGGGGGGCTTCAGGCCCGATCCATTCTTTGACAAGGAAGTGAGCAATCATGTCGGAAATTGAAATTGGCATCGTTGGGGCCGGTGGTCGAATGGGTCGTATGTTGGTTGAGGCTGTGTCAGCCAGCCCGGGATGTCGTCTGGTGAGTGCTTCCGAGCATCCCGATTCGGAGCACATTGGCCGGGATGCCGGTGAGGTGGCAGGGATTGCCACCACTGGGGTGCCGATTCAAAAAAACGCCATGATGACCTTTGATTCCTCCCAGGTGGTCATCGATTTTACCCTCCCCAAGGCGACCCTGAGCCACTTGGAGCTGGCCCGCAAGTCCGGTACTCCCATGGTGATCGGCACCACTGGTTTCAATAATGCCGACCTGGAAAAGATTTCAGCGGTCGCCGAGCGGATGCCTATCGTGATGGCTCCCAACTATAGCATTGGGGTCAACCTGATGTTTAAAGTGGCTGCGGAAGTGGCTGATGTGATTGGGCGTGATTTTGATATCGAAATCATCGAAGCCCATCATCGCCACAAGGTGGACGCCCCTTCCGGCACGGCTTTGGGGCTGGGAAAAGCCATCGCTGATGCGGTGCATCGAAATTTGGGAGAGGTGGCGATCTATGGTCGTGAGGGGGTCACCGGCACCCGTAACAGACGCACCATCGGCTTTTCCACCATACGGGGTGGGGATATCGTCGGGGATCATACGGCTCTTTTTGCGGGAGAAGGGGAGCGGTTGGAGATCACCCACAAGGCCTCAAGCCGCATGACCTTTGCCAAAGGGGCGGTGCGGGCGGCACAATGGGTACTGGGCCGGGGGCCTGGTTTGTTCGACATGCAGGATATTCTGGGATTTCGCCAGAAAACCTCGTCGATGAAACCCAACATCGTCTATTGATTGTATTTTCGGGCATCAACCGAAACGGATGAAGAAGGAGAGATCGTGGAAAGCATCGAAGTCGCCAAAATCAAAATCGGACAGACCGTCACCCTGGAATTCGGCAACAAGGAAGCGATTCTCACCAAGCTGGAGGAGCCGAACAAGTTTAATGTCGAGGATTGGTTTTATGATGAAGAGGAGATCTACATCCTGGAGAGCGTGATCGAAGAGGATGAGCCCCTCCACTACACCCGGGAAGCCTTTACGGGGAGCCTGGAAGAAGCCCTGAAAGCCGATGAAGGGCTGTTTGGCAACGACCGCAAGCTGCAAAACTTTTTGGGCCGGACGGTGGATGGCATTGAAATGGAAGAAGAAGAGGAGGAAGAGGCTGGGGAGTCTGAAGGTTGAGCGATCCATCCAGCTTTCTCTCCGGCAAAAACATCTCCCCCCGGGAACGTCTCATCTTTGCCATGGACGTCCCCGACGCCGATACCGCCCTTAAGATGGCCGATCAGCTGGGGGATTCGGTGGAGGTCTACAAGCTGGGGTTGGAGCTGTTTCTATCGGGGGATTATTTTCGGCTGGTGGATGGTTTCCTCGACCGGGGGAAAAAGGTTTTTTGTGATCTCAAGCTTTTTGATGTCCCGGAAACTGTCCGGCGTGCGGTGCGGCGCTTGCGGGGGCGTGGGGTATCGTTCCTCACGGTCCACGGCAACGACGGCATTTTGCGGGCTGCTGCTGAGGATAAGGGAGATCTGAAAATTTTGGCGGTGACCGCTCTGACCAGCCTGGATCGGGGGGATTTGGATGATCTGGGGTTTCAGTGTGATGTGGCGGATCTGGTGCTTTCCCGGGCCAGGCGCGCTCTGGAGGTGGGGTGTGATGGGGTGGTTTCATCGGGACTGGAAGCGGCCAGGTTGCGCTCCAAGCTGGGTGAAAAACTGCTCATCGTCACCCCTGGCATCCGCCCGGTGGAAAACCGCCCCAGCGACGATCAAAAGCGGGTGGTGACGGTGGAGCGGGCTTTTCAGGATGGCGCGGATTATATCGTGGTAGGCCGCCCCATCAAAAACGCCCCGGATCCAAGAGTGGCTGCGGAAGATATCCAGAACAAAATCCAAGCTCTCTTTCCCCAAACCTAAACCATCCCCCCTCCCCCTCTGCATCCATACCCAACGCACTGATTTCATATCAAAAGACCAGCCAAGCTTATTCCCAGGGCTGGTCTTTCTTAGCCATCAAATATACCGTCCCCATTTAACATATATTTCTTCACCCAAATCGTCCAACGGATGGTACACTTTCATCAATGAAGCGTCAGGGATGGGATATCGCAGCCCAAGCAAGGGCTGATATTGTCCAACATTCGACTATCAGCTGTGTCTAATCCCTCAGCAGATCCACCGAAGCACAGGCTATATTGGAGCTGTGACATGCAAGTGATTTCATACTCAGATGCCAGAAAAAATCTGAAATCCATTTTGGACCGGATAGTGGATGATGCGGACACCGCTGTCATCACCCGCCCCAACGGTGGCGATGTGGTGGTGATGTCGAAGATGGATTATGACGGTCTGATGGAGGCGCTGCACTTGCTGGGAACCGAAGCCAACCGGGAGCACCTGTCCAGATCCATGGACCAATATCAGGCTGGGCAAACCATCAACCAGAGCTTGGAATTAATGGCTGAACTCCGGGAAGCTGTGAACGAAGCTGAAGCAGGCTATCTCTCTCCTCCTTTGGCCACAGAAGAGGCGCTTCAGACTCATCTGGATCAACTCAAAAACAGATCCTGATCATCCATTTTGTGGCAAAAGCGGAAAACAGCACACAAAATTTCCCCCCGCTTCAGATAGCAGCAGACAAACAGTTCAAATGATTGCAAACAAATCTCCGACACCCCTCCCTCAAAGCCAAACGCTTTCCCCGCCAGATCTCTGGCAAGGGCGCATCAATCAACGATGGCGCTTCTATTTTCGCATTCAAGAAGACCACTATCAGATTCTCGCTATCGTCGATCACCCCAAAAATGATGAGCGATGCAAGAGACCACTTCCAACACAGATAAAAATCATTTAATATGGCGGAAAAATAGGCCATGTATTCTCATTTCCCATGATTAATAATCAGGAGATATTACAGTGAAAAAACAGCTCTTGCTTTCAGTTCTGTTTTTATTTGCAGCAACACCTCAGGCTTGGTCAGGAGAGCCTTTAACAGAAAGCAAAAAAAACGCAATAAAACATCTTATTTATCTAACTGGAGCCAATAAAATAGGCTTGCAATTTGCAGATGCAGTCAACAAAAACCTACAGCCTATGATGAAAAAACAATATCCAAAAATCCCAGACAGGGCCTTTGACATCATGTGGGAGGAGGTAAGGGCAGCCTTCGAGTCTAACATGGAGGGCGAATCAGGCCTGATCAGTCGATTCATTCCTGTTTATCACAAATATTTCACTGAAAAAGAACTGAATGAAATGATTTCTTTCTATAATACGGATACTGGAAAAAAGGTCATAAAAGCATTGCCTGTATTGACACAGGAAGGCATTGCCATCGGGCGAACGTGGAGCAAGGAAATAATGCCATCAATCAATCAACGCCTTAAGATCCGCATGAAAAAGGAAGGTTATCTCAACAAATAATGTACGGCTGTTTTTGCAAACACTTTGGCGATTGATTGCAGCCTCCTGGCTGGCAGAGGATGCAAACGACAAAAGATGTGTTTTACGTGGTTCTAGTAGATGGCTGGGAGATGGCTATCCCGTTGACTTGGTTTCAAGATCCACCATGGATGAGTTGTTTGGAGTGGCGATTTATCGGTAATGGTGCTCGCATCCATTGGAAAGAGATGGATGCGGATATCTCTATTGAAAGCCCAGGGACTCGTCAAAGTCAGCGGAAGAAGCCTGGAAATCCATCGGTTCTAAGCTATGCCGCTGAGACATTCCG
>JADFZT010000082.1 GCA_015232395.1 Magnetococcales bacterium
GTACCGTAACATGTCGTTTTCTTTAGGATTTGATTTTTCGATAGGCTCAAATGTGCCCACCCGCCAGAAACTCAGGTCATGGATTCCACCCGAATGGCGAGGAGCTTTGGGGATTCCCTAAAGAGGGTGGTCCGCCCCTGAATATGCACCCAGGCATGGGGCTCCAGAGTGTGAGGCTCCACCTCCAAAAGAACAGCAGGAACCGGACTGGCATCCGCCGCACAGCAAGCCATGGCATAGCGGTAGAGGATGATTTCCGGAACCTTTCCTGCCATGATTCCTTGATATTGTGCCCTTTCCGACTCAGGCAACGGCAACAGCCTACCCACCAGCTCCACCGGGGCATCGTCGTCATAATGTTCCCCGACATAGAGATCAATCAGGGTCACGGGGAGATATTCACCAGGCGGCACTGAGGCCAGATCAGGTAACGCCACCTGCTCCTGGGGCATGAGAATGCGGATGGAAGATGTCGCCCCCGCCCCACCGGTCAGGGTCAGGGAAACATTGCCCAACAGCAGCAGTAACATCAAAGGGACGAAATGACCGGCGCTTTCCAGGAGCTGACGCCACCAGTCGCTCCCCACCTCCTCCGAATGACAGCCACACCCGGGCTCAGGGAAGAGAAGTCCCGCCAAAAAGGCCACCCCCAACAATCCCCCACCCCCCCAGAGAATCCACCGTTGGGTATCCGCCAGATACAGCAAATCCGCTTTTCGGTAGATTGTGAGACCAAAAAAAAGCAGCCAGGCAAAAAGTTGAATGCCCGACCAGGGGGGGTGCCGAAGCCAGGCAAGGAGAAGCCGACCGGGTCTGACGGGAAGATTGAAACGCCCACTCTTCACAGCAGATCTTTCGGAAAGGTGTCAAAAAGTTCAAAGGCCGATTCCGGAAGGAACTGAAGTATGGTGATATAGACGCTCACCAGCAAGATGACGAGAACACTGAATTGGACGATAAAACGCGTTTTAAAAAGGGTCCGGTACATCAGCAGCAGTTTGATGTCCAGCATCGGTCCCAACACCAAAAAAGCGGTGTGGGCAAACATGTCGAATTCGACAAAACTGGCAGCGACAAAAGCGTCCGCTTCAGAACAGAGAGACATGACGAAGGCGGCGACCATCATTGAAGCGGGCCCCAGCACCGGGTCATCTCCAGCCTGAACCAGATATTCCCACGCCACCAGGGTTTTGAGCGCGCTGGCGAGAAAAACGCCCATGAGGAAAAAGAGGCTCATGTCGAGAAAATCTCCTCGCACCTGAGCCAAAATCCGGCCCAATCCCCGCCCCGGGTTACGGTCGTCCCGGTGATGGCTTCCCCCATCTCCGGTGTTGTGGGCATGACCCACCGCCGCCCCTTGGTGACCTGCTGCGTGATGGGGCGTGTTCGGACCCCTACCCCCTCCTGAATCAACAGGCAACGCCCCTGGAACCAGGACTTCTTTGGGTTTCAGACCCCAAATAATCAAACCCGCCACCACCGCCACCAACACCCCGCCCGCCCCCCGCATAAGGGGATAGAGGGGTTCCCGAAAAAAGGCGAGCCAGGTGCTGGTCAGCACCACCGGGTTAAAAACAGGCGCTGCCAGGAGGTAGGCGATGGTATGGGGCAGCGGCAACCCCTTGGCCAAAAGCCGCCGCCCCACCACCACCACGCCACACTCGCAGATGGGAAAGATCGGTGCCATCAAAACCACCACCGGAATCCCCAACCAGCCCAACCGCTTGGCGATGCGGGGAAGCAACCCGGGGGGGATGAAAAATTCGATCAATGCCGAAATAAATGCCCCCAGCACCATATAAGGGGCTGCCTCCAGGGTGATGGCGATAAAAAAGGTGGCAAAGTTGGTCCGTGAACCGGTGGCGGAGAGGGGGGTGGGGTTGAACAGCTGCTCGGTGACCGATGGTAGAAAAAACCCCAAAGCAGGCAGGACAAAAAAAATGGCGACAAAAATCAGCAGTAGCGCGGCAATAATCGCTTTTTCAGGGTTTGCCGCCTTGGTGGCTATGGGACTATGATAATGCCCGCTCATGGATGATCAGGATAACCCTTTCCTCTGGAGAGCAACCAAAAGCTTGAGAGCAATGAAAACCGTACCCGGGCCACCCTCCCGCTAACCAGCCAGTACGGAACCCATGAGGGCTTGGGCAAAAAAAATTAAATCCTATCTATGTTTTCACCGCTTTGTAAAGGCCTCCACCAACCCATGATCCGGTGTAACCCAAAAATCCAGCATGCCCGTTTTTCGCCTCTCTCCTGACCCCATCTTTCCACCACCGGTGCTGGCGGAAGAGAATGGTCTGCTGGCTGTTGGTGGGGATCTCTCCCCTGAGCGGCTGATAGCGGGTTACCAGGAGGGGATTTTTCCCTGGTATTCCGATGGAGATCCCATTCTCTGGTGGAGCCCGGATCCCCGCTTGGTGCTGCTGCCAAACCGGCTGCACATCTCCCGCTCCCTGAAAAAAACCCTGCGTCAAAAAAAATTCAAGATCACCTTCAACCAAGCCTTTCCCCAGGTGATGCGCGCCTGCGCCAAAGTGCGGGAAACATCCGGCACCTGGATCACCGAAGAAATGATGGCAGCCTACACCCGCCTCCACAAGTTGGGTCATGCCCATTCAGTGGAAGCGTGGCGGGCTGTTGAGGAAGAGCCAGAAGAGGGTGGTTCAGAAAAAAACAATTCAGCCGAAAAAAGGCTGGAGCTGGTGGGGGGAGTCTATGGGGTGGCGCTGGGGGGGACCTTTTTTGGGGAGTCGATGTTTTATCTCCAACGGGACGCCTCCAAAGTGGCCTTTGTCAGCCTGGTTCAGCGCCTCCAGGAGATGGGCTACGCCCTCATCGACTGCCAGATGACCACCCCCCACCTCCTCAGTTTGGGCGCGGAAGAGATCCCCCGGAGCCATTTTCTCCAGATTCTCTACCAAACCCTGGGACAGCCCACCACCCCCTGGGGCTGAAAAAACCGTTTTCCAGCTTGTTCAAAAAATCCAGCGCCACCCGCTCACCTCCCCCGTCACCCACCTCTTCCCTATCTGCTCCCTCTTTTTTGGCCAACATTTTGCTCTCAACCATCTGAACGCCCCAAATCCCGAAAAAAATGCCGCCACCCCCGGTAAACTCTGCCCTGATGGTGACGGGAAGTGGGGCAAAAACGACCTGTTTCAGGAATATAATTCAGACAACACGCCATTTCAGTGTTTGGCCCAATGTTTGCTCTTCAATGGGGAGCGACACGTTTATTCAGAAAAATGGCAGGATTGAAACAGGCAGGACCAGTAGGGTGATCAAGATATCAAAGGCTTCGACCTCCGAAGGTCGGCAACCAACGATAAAACAAGCGAGTATACGAACATGAGGCTGAATACACCCAAGCACTCCCAAGGGACAACGCCCACCCATCACGCAAGGGGGCGGTCACGCTTTTCCGGTTTTACCGCTCTGGTCCTGATTGTGGGATCTCTCCTCGTTGGCTGCCAACCCACGCCGATCAAATCCTCCAAGGATCATATTCTGCGTCCCACCTATCCCCCGGTGCGGGAGCCGATCATCTCCTCCAGTGCGGGTGGCGGCATTCTGCCCATTCCGGAGCTGGCCAGCCGAGCCGGTGAAGAGGGGGAGGTCTACACCATCACCGTCACCGACATGCCGGTCAGGGATCTGCTCTTTGCCCTCGCCCGGGACGCCAACATGAACATCGACGTCTATCCCGGCATCTCCGGACGGGTCACC
Source organism: Magnetococcales bacterium (assembly GCA_015232395.1). Classification (NCBI taxonomy): domain Bacteria; kingdom Pseudomonadati; phylum Pseudomonadota; class Magnetococcia; order Magnetococcales; species Magnetococcales bacterium. Next base: position 3,730 of record JADFZT010000082.1, read on the forward strand.
CTGAGCGCCATCGACCAGTCCCTGGCACAGATTCTCGACCGGGTGGCCAAGCAGGTGGACCTGCGTTATGAAATCGAGGGAGAAACCATCATCGTCTCCCCGGACCGCCCCTACCTGAAGATCTATCAGGTGGACTATGTCAATATTTCCCGGGAGGTCACCAGCGCCAACAAAGTCTCCACCCAGCTCTCCACCGGCTCCATCGGCACCCTGACCGGGGATAGCATCTCCTCTGATCAAAACAATCTCTCCAACACCGTTCTCACCACCAGCTCCACCAATAAATTTTGGAACAGCTTGATCCAAAACGTCCAATCCATCATCGCCACGGTGCCCGCCGAACCGGTGCGCATGGATGAAAACATGCCCGGAGTCAACATGCCCAATGCCGGGATGAATGGGGGGCTGGAAGCGGGTGTGTTCGTTCAGCAGGTGGAGCCTTCCATTGTCACGGCCAACCCGGAAGCGGGCATGATCTCAATCTTTGCTACCGCCCGGCAGCACGAGCGGATCAAATCCCTGTTGGACAACGCCCTGGAAAATGTCCATCGCCAGGTTTTGATTGAATCCACCGTCGTGGAGGTGGAACTCTCTGATCGCTTCCAGGAAGGGGTCGACTGGGCGCAGGTTTACAGTGATGCCGCAGGCCTGGCTGCCTCTGGAATTTTTTCGGGTGGCTTTGTGGACAACATGGCCAACACCGCCGCGGGTGCTCTCAGCAGCTTTGCCAACAACACCTATACCACCGACGGCACGTCCCAGGCTCTCTCTGAGGTATTTACCCTGACCGCCTCTACCGGTGGCAACAACGGCGCCATCACCGCCACCATCAAGGCCCTGGAAACCTTCGGCAACACCAAGGTGCTCTCAAGCCCCAAAATCATGGCCCTGAACAACCAGGCAGCTCTCTTGAAGGTGGTTGAAAATACGGTCTTCTTCACCCTGGAAGCCAGCTCCCAGGCCACCGACACCTCCGAGGCCCAGGATCAGCCCAACATCGCCACCTTCAACACCCGAATCCACACCGTGCCCGTAGGCTTGGTGATGTCGGTCACGCCCCATATCGGCTCCAACGATATCGTCAGCTTGAACGTCCGACCCACCATCTCCCGGATCAGCGCCTGGAAAACCGATCCCAACCCCGCACTCGTAGCGGGCAACGCCCAAACCTCCATCACCGAATCCATCGTCAACCAGATCCCCGAGATCCAGGTCAAGGAGATGGAAACCATGATGCGGATCCACAGCGGTCAGGTGGCGGTGCTGGGTGGGTTGATGCAGGACAAGGTGGAAAAAAACAAGACCGGCATTCCCGGACTCAGCAACATGCCGGTGCTGGATAAACTCTTCGGCTATCGGGACGATACCGTCACCAAAACTGAACTGGTGGTTTTTCTCCGCCCGGTGGTGATGACCCATGGCCGCCCCCGGGAGATGGCCCAGGATAATCGCTCCTCCTGGGGAAGGCCGGAACGCCGCCAAGCCCAGACCCAGGACCACCTCACCTCCATGACCGAAGATTTGCCGTCGATGGATGAGGCTGCCCGGGAAGTGCCCTTGATGGATGATGTCAGCCAATCTGACGGGGTGGTGGAGCCCACCACGCCAACCGCTGCCGCCACCGAACCCCGGGAGCCGGAATCCCTGGAATCGATGGGACATGCCATGCAGACACCAGCCGCTCCCATGGCAGGGGTCACCCCCGGGAGTTCCTATCTGGACTTTACCCACAATCCAGCAGCCCGGGCAGCGCCCCAGGGGGTGCAAGTGGTGCAGATGGCCGCCCCCACTCAGGCTCCCCAGGCAGCCCAGATGGGTCGTACCCCGATGGGTCATGTCATCCGAGCGGTGCCTCAACAGATGGCCATGCCCCAACAGATGGCCATGCCAGCCCCAGGTTATGGCCAAATGGCTGCCCAACCTGCCGCCATGTATCCCATGGCCCAGGGACAGATGGCCAGCCCCATGCCTGGTGGCGCCATGATGGCCCCACAGATGGCGATGCAGATGCAACCCATGGCCCCTGCTGCGGTCTCCATGAATCCAGTGCCCGTTGCCGCCATGCCCCAAAACAGCCTGATGGCCCAGGCGGCCATCCCCCAAAACAGCATGATGGTCCAAAACCCCATGACCCTGCCCGCGTCAGCGAGCCCCCCGCCCCCGCCCGGACGCTTTTTTGTGGATCTGGGGAGCTATCGGGAGTCTGACAACGCGGATGATATCTTCCGCCGGGTGACCGATGCCGGGGTGCCTGCCTACCGGGAACCGAAATTTCTCGGCGGCTTGGAATATATGATGGTCCGCTCCGGCCCCTATGGCAGCCAGGACGAAGCCCAGATGGCCCTCTCCCGCATCAACAGCCAGACCGGCCTCCACGCCACCATCGAATCCTACTGATCGGGCTTGGCAAAAAAGGACTTTCAGGAAAAAGAGGACAAATTTCCACTCAATCGGGTATCATGATGGGCTGAGGGATGAGAGAGAGTACGACAACCATCACATGACACCTTATTAACGGTTTCCCGGGGGAGCCCCACTCATGCGCAAACTCTTCCAGAACAAATGGATGATTCCCATCCTGTTGCTGGTAGGAATCCTTGCCGCAGGTGGGGCTCTGCTCCTTTGGGATCCCCCCACCAACGAAACCCAGGCGGTCAAAAAAGAGGGTTTCACCCCCTGGTCCAAAACCCGCAAAACACGCCCCCCCCGGGAAACCCGCCATCTGGTCGGTCGGGTCAATCAGTTCCGGGGACTCGCCGTGGCCGAGTTCAAAAGCGTCAAACGGCTTCTGAGTCTGGGCTCCCCCATCTTCCAGGATGACAAAATCACCACCGGCTTGAGAGCCCGCCTCATCATCCAGATGCGGGACAATGCCATCATCGCCCTGGGGGAAAAAAGCGACTATTTCATCCGCGACTACGCCTACTCCTCCAAAAATCGCACCGGTCGGGGCTTGACGGAACTCACCCGGGGGGTGTTGCGGTTTATCTCCGGCAAGTTGGCCAAACTCAAAGGCCACCCCTTCCAGGTGGTCACCCCCATCGCCACTCTGGGGGTGCGGGGCACCGAAGGCTACACCTTCCTGGCCGGGGGTGAGGGCCATCGTACCCGGGTGAGCGAAGTGATCACCCTGGAAGCGGAACTGCTCTTCAAACTGCGAAAATCAGCCGTATCACAGGATGATTCCTCTGATGATTCAGGCACTTCCGGTGGCGGAGGCGCTTCCGGTGGCGACGGAGCTTCCGGCGGTGGGGGCAGCTCCGACACCCGGGAGACCGTCTCCATCAGCGAATATTTCCGCCTGATTGCCAACGAAAATCAGGGCATCCTCTCCGAAAAACTCGCCACCCTGGAACAGCTGATCACCGCCTATGAAAACACCCTGGTGATCAATCTAAGTGACGAGGACAAGAGCAAAATTGCCGCAAAACTGGCGGAATTGTTGGAAGAAAGAGATCTCATCGAAAAAACCGATGAGACCAGCGAACAGATTGAAAACTATTCCGAAATCCTCCAAAAGGTGATCGATGAGGCCGAAAAAATCCTGGAAGAGGAAGCCCTGGACGACATCGAAGAGCAGCTCAAGCTGGCCTTACAGGTTTTGACCCTCCAGGAAGAGATCGAAACCCTGGAGGCGATTGAAGAGCCCACCGAAGAAGAATCCACCCGACTGCTGGAACTCACCAACACCGTCAAGGAGATGGAACTCACCCTTGAGACCGACATCAGCCAGCTGATCAGCGAAAATCTCACCGAAGATCAAATCGATGAAGCCATCGAGCGGGTTATGGGCACCCTGGACGATCTCACCAACGAAATCTCCGTGCTCATGGATGAAGGCAACACGGTGGATGAGGCGATCGATATCCTGAGCGACCGGATTCAGGTGGAGATCGAAACCGAAGCCACCACCCAGCTGGATGTGGATGACCTGGAAGAGGCCATCGTGGCTGACCTGGAGGCCCGTGAAGATGTCGACGACCTGTGGGAACAGTTTGATATCGATGCCACCCCCGATCCGGAAACAGACGCGGATCAGGCGGACGATGAAGATCTGGAAGAGATCGACGAAACCCAAGAGCGGGATCGCCGGGATGACGATGATGACCAGGGAGAGGCCGACGAGGAGCTGATCGAAGAGGAGCTGGAGCCGGTGGATGAGGAGTTGGATGATATATACATCGACTCCCTGCTCAACCCCCTCCCGGATGAAGAAGATATCGAAGAGCTGGTGGATGATTATCTCGACGATCTGATCATCAGCAATACTGGCGGGGGATTTACCACTACCAACAATGCCCCGGAAATCACCAATCAATCCTTTGAGATCGACGAAAACAGCGCCACCGGCACGACCCTTTCGCCCCAGGTGGTGGCCGAAGATCCGGACGATGACACCCTCACTTTTTCCCTCACAGCCAACGATGTCTTTGCCATCGATGCCAACACCGGTGAGTTGAGCGTCATCGATGGTTCAGCACTGGACTATGAGACCAACCCCTCCTTTGCCCTCACCGTGGAGGTAGCGGATGACGGCTCCCCCAGCGAGAGCGATCAGGCCCAGCTCACCATCAATCTCAACAACGTCAACGAAGCCCCATCCATCTCCTCGGCTGGCAGTCAAACCATGTTGGAAGATGCCGAAGGGGGGCTGGTTATTTCAGGGATCGCCCTGAGTGACCCGGACGTGGGGGATGGAGAACTTTTGGTCTCCCTCTCTGTCAGCCAAGGGGAGCTGACCCTCTCTACCACCAGTGGCCTGAGTTTTTCCAGTGCCAAAACCGATAGCGCCATCAGCTTTACCGCCGCCCTTGCTGACGCCAACAGCGCCCTCGATGGTCTCATTTATCAACCTGAGGAAAACTATTTCGGCTCGGATACCCTGAATATAGACATTTCCGACCAGGGCTACAGCGGCAGCGGTGAAGCCCTCACCGCCAGCGACCAGGTGGCCATCACCATCACGGCGGTCAACGATGCCCCGACCATTTCGGGCTTGAGCAATCAGGCGACGCCCGAGAGCACCCCGTCCAGCGCCATCGCCTTCAACGTCGATGATATCGAAACCGACCCCTCTGAACTGACACTCTCAGCTTCTTCCAGCGACACCAGCCTGGTGCCGGTGGGCAATATTATTTTTGGCGGCTCCGGCACGGATCGCACGGTGACCATCACCCCGACGAGCGGTGTGGAGGGAACAGCCACCATCACCATTACCGTCAGCGACGGCGAAGAGAGCAGCAGCGGCTCCTTTGTGTTTACCATCGGTGGCGACAACAACTGGCCCACCATCTCGACGATCATCAATCAGGCGATCAGCGTCAACACCAGCACGGATGCCATTGCCTTTACTGTCAGCGATGTCGAGACCGCTGCCGATGATCTGGTCGTCACCGCCAACTCCAACAACACCACCCTGGTGCCGGATGATAATATCGTGCTGGCGGGCTCCGGAGAAGATCGCACCGTCACCCTGACCCCGGCTGCGGATCAGACCGGCAATGCTGTTATCACCATCACCGTAAGCGACGGGGTCGCCAGCAGCAGCGAAACCTTTACCCTCTCCGTCACCCAGCCGGACAACACCGCCCCCACCATCTCCACCATCGCCAATCAGCAGACCGATGAGTCTACCGCCACCGGTGCCATCGCCTTTACCATCAGCGATGCCGAAACCGATGCCGATGATCTGACCCTGGAGATCACCACCAACAATGCCGCCCTGGTGCCGAGCGATAATGTGGTCCTGGGGGGCTCCGGGGAAAACCGCACCATCACCCTCACCCCGGTTGATGGGCAGTCGGGCAACGTGACCATCATCATTATTGTCAGCGATGGGGAGTTGTCGGCGAGTGAATCCTTCGTGCTCACCGTGGGTGAGGCCAACGCCCCACCGGAAATTTCCGACATTCCCAACCAATCCATACCGGAAAACACCGCGACCAGCGCGATCTCTTTCACGGTCAGCGATCTGGAAACCGCCGCCAGTGATTTAACCGTGAGTGGCAGCTCCGACAATACCACCCTGGTGCCAGAATCCAATATTTCCTTTGGCGGCTCCGGGGAAAACCGCTCCGTGACCATCACTCCGGCCAACAACCAGACCGGTAGTGCCACCATCACCATTACCGTGAGTGATGGGGAATCGAGCGCCAGCGACAGCTTTACCCTCACCGTGGGGGGAGACAATACCGCCCCCACCATCTCCACCATCGACGACCAGACCACCCCCCAAAATACCGCCACGGATGCCATCGCCTTTACCATCGACGATGCCGAGACCGATCCGTCAGCGTTGACCTTGCAAGTGCTTTCCGGCAATACCACCCTGCTGCCCAGCGCCAATATTTCCCTGGGGGGCTCCGGGGAGAATCGCACCATCACCCTGACCCCAGCCACCGATGAAGTCGGCACCGCCACCGTCACCCTCACCGTCAGCGACGGCGAGGCTTCCGTCAGTGAATCCTTCACCCTGACAGTCTATAGCGGCGACAACGCCCCCCCGACCATCTCCGATGTGAACGATCTCACCATCGATGAAGATAGCGCCACCAGCGCCATTCCCTTCACGGTGGACGATGCCGAAACCCAATCCTCGGAGCTGATCGTTACAGCCGCTTCCAGCAACACCGCCCTGCTGCCGGACGACAACATCACCCTGGGGGGCAATGGGGCCAGCCGCACCGTCACCATGACCCCGGCTGGGGATGAAAATGGTATCACCACCGTCACCCTCACGGTGAGCGATGGGGTGTATGATATCTCCACCAGCTTTACCCTGACGGTCACCGCCATCAACGACCTCCCCACCCTCTCCGACATTCCCGATCAAACCATCGAAGAGGATACCGCTACTGACGCAATCAGCTTTACGGTGGCCGATGTGGAGAGCGATGCAGACACGTTGACGCTGAGTGCCGCTACAGATAATGCCGGACTGGTACCGGTGGAAAATATCGTCTTTGACGGCAGTGGTACGGATCGCACCGTGACGGTGACACCCCTGGCGGATGCCACGGGTACGGCCACCATCACCGTGACCATCAGTGATGGCGAGATGACAAGCACCGATACTTTTACGGTGACGGTGACCGGCATCAACGACCCACCGATCATTTCCGACATCCCCAACGTCACCACCGAAGAGGATACCCCCTCCGAGGCGATCCCCTTTACCGTGTCCGATGCTGAAACCGATGCGGATGATCTATTGATTTCAGCCAGTTCCGCCGATGCGACCCTGGTGCCCAACGCCAACATCACCCTGGCTGGCAACGGCGAAAGCCGGACGATTACCCTAACCCCCCTGGCGGATCAAACCGGCAACGTCGAAATCACCCTCACCGTCGATGATGGCTTCGAAAGCGCCAGCACCACCTTTACCCTCACGGTCACCCCGACCAACGATGCCCCCACCATCACCGAAATAGACGATCAGGTGATCTATGAGGAGAGCGCCACCGATCCCCTGGCCTTCACCATTGGTGATACCGAGAGCGAACCGGAACATCTGGTGGTGAGTGGTGCCAGCGATGACACCACCCTGATTCCCCTGGAAAATATCGTCTTCACCGGCTCCGGGGCGGATTGGGAAGTGACGGTAACGCCAGCGGCTGATCAGGAAGGTTCTGCGACCATTACGATCTATGTCACCGACGGCACCGACACCGTTGAGGAGAGCTTTCTCGTCACGGTGACCGGCATCAACGACCCACCGGTGATCTCCGATATCCTCAACCTCTCCATCGATGAAGATACGGTCAGCGACGCCATCCCCTTCAGCGTCAGTGATATCGAAACCGATGCTGCGAGCCTGACTGTCACCGCCACGTCAGATAACGCGACCCTCCTGCCGGACCTCAACATCGCCCTGGGGGGCAGCGACGAAAACCGCACCCTGACCCTCACCCCGGTGGCGGACGAAAACGGTACGGCGACCATCACCGTGACGGTGGATGACGGCACCGATCAGAGCAGCGATACGTTTCTCTTCACCGTCAACTCCATCAACGATATCCCCACCATCTCCGATATCGCCGATCAATCCACCGACGAGGAGACCCCCACCAGCGCCCTCGCCTTCACCATCAGTGATGTGGAGACCCAGTCGGGACTCTTGACGCTTTCCGCCGCTTCCGATGATCTGGTATTGGTGCCGGTGGATAATATTGTCTTCGGCGGCAACGGCTCGAACCGAACGGTCACCATCACCCCCATGCCGGATCAGACCGGCACAGTGACCATTACCGTGACGGTGAGCGACGGGGAAGACACGATATCCGATAGTTTTGTGCTGACGGTTGGGGATGTGAACGATGCCCCCACCATTTCTGATATCGGCAATGTGACCACCGAGGAGGATACTGCTACCGGGGATATTCTCTTCACCATTGATGATAACGAAACCGCCGCCAGCAGCCTCACGGTTACCGCTGTTTCCAACAACCAGACCCTGCTCCCCGATGGCAACATCACCCTGGGGGGAACCGACGGCAGCCGCACCATCAACGTGCTGCCTGATGGTGACCAGACCGGCATCGTCACCGTCACGGTTACCGTCAGCGACGGCAGCCTCACCGCCAGCGACGATTTTACCGTTACCGTCACCGCCGTGGACGATCCCCCGACCATTTCGGACATTGCCGATCAGACCGTTGATGAGGATACCGCTGCAGGGCCTTTGGCTTTTACCATTGATGATGTCGAGAGTGACGTAACCACCCTGACGCTCTACGGCAACTCCAGCGACACAAGCCTGGTGCAGCAGGCCAATATCGTCTTCACCGGCATTGGGGCCAACCGGGAAGTAACGGTCACCCCGGCCAGCGACCAATCCGGCACGGTCACCATCACCATTACCGTCAGCGACGGCAACTCCACCGCCACCGATACCTTTGAGCTGACCGTCACGGCAGTCAACGATGTGCCCATTATTTCAGAGATTCCCAATCAATCCACCGACCAGGATACCGTCACCGACGACATCGGCTTTAATGTGGATGATGTGGAGACCGATGCCGACTCTTTGGTGGTGACCGCCACTTCCGACAATCAGACGGTCGCCCCCGATGCCAATCTGGTGCTGGGGGGCTCCGGATCCAGCCGGACGATTACCATCACCCCGGCCTCCGGTGAGGTGGGCACCGCCATCATTACCGTCACCGTGGATGACGGCACCGATCAGACATCGACCACTTTTACCCTGGAGGTCGGCACCGACAACGTCCTGCCCACCATCAATGATATCGCTGACCAAACCACGGTGGAAGATACCCCTGTGACCGATATCGCCATTACCGTGGGGGATGAAGAGACCCCGGTGGACGATCTGACCCTGAGTGCGGTCTCCTCGGACACCACCATTGTGCCGACTGACAATATCGTTTTCGGAGGGTCGGGTGCGGATCGGACGATGACCATCACCCCGGCAGACGATCAGAACGGACAGATTTTGATCACGGTGACGGTGAGCGACGGCACCTCAACCGCCAGCGACAGCTTTCTCTTTACCATCACCTCGGAAAACGATCTGCCCACGATCACCGTGCCACTGGACACCACCACCACGGAAGATACCGCCACCAGCGCCCTGGCTTTCACCATCGACGATGTCGAAACCGCGACCAGTCAGTTGCTGGTGACCGCCAGTTCCGACAATCAAATCGTCGTACCTGACGCCAATCTCGTTCTCGGTGGCTCCGACGGCAACCGCACCATCACCATCACCCCGGCTTCCAACCAGTCGGGTGTTGCCAACATCACCATCACCGTGGATGACGGCACCGATACCACCAGTGGCACCTTCATGTTGACCGTAACGCCGTTCAATGATGTCCCCACCATCAGTGATGTCAGCGACATGACCATCAACGAAGATGAGGCAACCGGCACCATCGCCATCACCATCAGCGATGTGGAATCCGCCACCTCGGACCTGACTCTGACCGCCTCTTCCGACGACACCACCCTGGTCCCCGACACCAGTTTTGACCTGGGGGGCTCCGACGGCAACCGCACCCTGGTCATCACCCCCGCTTTGGATGAATCCGGCTCGGCCACCATTACGCTGACGGTGAGCGATGGTGTGGACAGTGCGACGGATACCTTTGTGCTGACGGTCAATGGCTTGAACGATGCCCCGGTCATGAGCGGGATCATCGATCGGATCACCAACGAAGATACCTCTACCGGGATCATTACCCTCACCCTGGACGATGTTGATAATGACGAGGGGGACATTACCGTCTCGGCAGTCTCCTCCAACACCGCCCTGGTAAATCCGGACGGGATCGTAATCGGCAGTGCGGTCGCCAGCAAAACCATGAGCTTCACCCTGGAGATCACCCCCATCGCCGATCAGAGTGGCTCCACCACCATCACCCTCACCGCCAGTGATGGCATTGACTCTTCGACGGATAGCTTTGTGTTGACGGTCAATCCCGTTAACGATGCCCCGACCATTTCCGACATCTCCAATAAAAACACCGTCGAAGATGTCGCCACCGGGGATATTGCCGTCACTGTAGGAGATATCGAAACCGATGCGGATGATCTGACCCTGACGGCCATTTCCGATAATGCCACCCTGGTGCCTTACACCTCCTTCACCTTTGGTGGCTCCGGGGCGGATCGCACCATCGACATTTTGCCCGCCTCCAGCCAATCGGGTACCGCCACCATCACGGTCACGGTCAGCGACGGTTCCACCTCCACCTCCACCACCTTCACCTTGACCGTCACCGGCACCAACGATCCTCCCACCATGTCGGACATCACCGATCAATCCACGGTGGAGGATGTCGCCGTTTCCGTCAACTTTACCGTGGACGACCAGGACACCGCCCTTGCCGACCTGATATTGACCGGGGTTTCCGACGATCAGACCGTACTACCCGACAGCAACATTACCTTTAGCGGCAGCGACAACAGCCGGGTGCTAACCCTCACCCCAGCGGCAGATGAGTCGGGTACGGCGAATGTCACCATCACCGTCAGCGATGGCGAAAGCTGGGTGAGCGATACTTTTACCCTGACGGTGGATCCAGTCAACGACGCCCCCACCATCTCCACCCTGCTGGATCAGACCATCGATGAGGATACCTCCACCAACGCCATCGGCTTTACGGTGGACGATGTGGATTCCGATGTCAGCACCCTGACTCTGACCGGCCTCTCCGGGGATGCCACCCTGGTGACATCTGGCGGGATTGTGTTCGGTGGGGCCGATGCCGACCGCACGGTGACCCTCACTCCGGAGGCCGATCAATACGGATCGACCACCATCACCGTCACGGTGAGCGATGGGGATGCTTCCAGCTCCGACTCATTCACCCTCACCGTCAACCCGGTCATCGATCCGCCGACCATTTCGGATATTGCTGATTTTACGACGGATGAGGATACCGCTACCGGCCCCATCAGCTTTACCACCACCAATGACCCCATCACCACGTTGACCTTTTCCGGCACCTCCAGCAATGCCGCTTTGGTACTGGATGCCAACATCACCTTTGGTGGCACCGGTGACAATCAAACCGTTGATATCACCCCCGAAGCCGATCAAGTGGGCATCACCACCATCACCGTGACGGCGGACGATGGCACCTATACCGTCAGCGACAGTTTTGTGCTGACCGTGGTCAACGTCAACGACGCCCCCACCATCACCGCCATTGCCGACCAGGTCACCGACGAAGATACCGTCATCAGCGGCATCGCCTTTACGGTGGATGATCTGGAGTCCGATGCGACCGATCTGATCACCACGGCGGTTTCCGACAACCAAACCCTGGTGCTTGATGCCAACGTAGTCATCAGCGGAGCCGATGCCAACCGCACCCTGACCATCACCCCGGAGGCGGATCTGACCGGCACCACCAACATTACCGTCACGGTGAGTGATACCGAGCTGACCGCCTCGGAAACCTTCATGCTCACTGTGTCCGACATCAACGACGCCCCCACCGCAGTGGAGCTTTCCGCCACCAGCATTGATGAAAAATGGGACGACTACAATCCCCTCACCCTGGCCGAAGATGTCGGCACCTTGACCGCCGTGGATCCTGATGTAGCGGATACCCACACCTTTGCTGTCACTGGTGGCGCTGATTCCGCCTCGTTCCAGGTAGATGCCTTTTCCAATGTGCTGCAATTTGTCGTGGGGGAGACGTTGGATTTTGAAACCCAGTTCAGCTACGAAGTGGAGGTGACGGCTACTGATTCGGGCAGTTTGACCGTCAGCGACACCTTTACCATCACCCTGAACGACGTCAACGAACCCCCCACCGACATCGATCTGGATAATTTGATCCTCTACGAAAACCGGGCCGACTCCCTGGTGGGCACCTTGACCGCTACCGATCCGGATGATTGGGAAATTTTCACATGGGCGCTGGTGGACGACATGGGGGGACGCTTCACCCTCGTCGATGACGAACTCCATGTGGTGGATACCCCGGCCCCGGTTCACGGTACTTTCGACATCACCATCGAAGTGACCGACAACGGCGGACTCACCTATGAAGAAACCTTCACCATCACCGTCTACGGTTTTGATGCCGACAATATTGGCAGCGATGTTGCCAATCTGTTGAGCATCTCCCGGCAGACCTATGCCGACATCATGCTGGCCCTGACGAATACATCTCCCCCCGGCAGCGTCACCGTTCTGGAAGAGGATATTGCAGCCCTGATCATCGGCAAGGCAGATCAACAAATTTCAGATATGGGGGGGGGTGATACCATCACCAGCATCACCGACGTGGTGGAGGAGTTTACCCTCGATATCTATCCGGATCGTATCACCGCCAACGCCAAGATCGCTGCCATCGACGATATTTATGGTGAGTTTACCAGCCAATGGACCCTGGGTGATTCCAGCACGGTCAACACCATCATCTATGTCTTCGGGGCCTTGACCGAATATGTGGATACCACCTATGCCGCCGGTCTGGAGTTTTCCATCGTTCCCACCATCGACAACACCAATCAAGCGGTCTCCTTCGACCTGGATCAATCCTATGTCACGGTGACAGTGGAAGATGCCGATCTGCTGCCCCACATGACCTTCACCCTGTCGGAAATGATCGGCTACTACAACTCCGCCCGCGCCTATTTTTATGAAGATGATCTGGCCTTTTTCGAGGGAGGGGGAGCCCAACCGCCGTTCTATTTCCTGGTTGAAGCGTTGGGGGATGAAAATGCCGTGATCCAGGATGAGATGGACAAAGCTCTGGCCCGGGGAGAAAGCCCGGTCATCGGCGACAGCCTGGAAGTGCCCACCAGCCAATGGTTCGACTACTATTTTCCGGGTTTGATTTCGTCGGTGACGATTGATGACGGCTATGTCCGGCTCTATCGGTAATGGAAAAACAAAATCAAAAGATAGACGTAACTGCTCGCCCCCCCAAAAAAAATGAGGTGGCAGCACGATATTTCTTGACACGATTTTTCCACGCCAGAATGGT